>JARFRM010000225.1 GCA_029287235.1 Thermoanaerobaculales bacterium | reverse complement strand
CCGCTTCCACCACCCAGGGTCGTCCACTCGATCTACCGTCACGCGGCGAAGCCATGCGCCTGAAGAGCCGGATGCGGGAATTCTGCACGTCCGGATCCGTGGGGGGCCCGGGCGGGCAACCGCCCGGGTCTACCCGACACCAATCCGTGGCACCAATCTGTACGTGGCACCAATCCGGTTCGGGTATCCCAGCGGCGACTACGGTACCCATTTCGCTGATTGACTCGGTCTGGACTGCGTTCTCCGTGCTCCGCACCGCAGATCTGATCAGCCTCCGCGCTCATCAACACCTCAGCGAAAATCCGAAGCATCTCGCGCAACATGTCGTCCGCGTCCTCCTCGAGCCACTTGCGAATCTCACCGATCAGTTTCATCCTGTTGCTGGTCACTGCTGCCTCCTATTCGAGATTTGGTTCATCTCAGGAGAATCATGCAGTGGCCTTCTTTGTGCAAGCCCCGCCGCGACAGCCTGTGAGGTTGTGAAAAGCGGGGCCCCTGCCCCCCTTCCCACAGCCCATCACAGGCTCGACGACGACGAAGTGCCTCACACTCTTACACCACATCTGTGGACGTTACTCAAGGAACTCTCTCGGGTCGAACTCCTCGACCTCGCGTTCTCTCAACCCCGCGCTTTCATGGCCCCGTTTGCGCCGATAGCAAACCTCGCCGACCCCGTCCCACGCCATCCGCTCGAGGCTGATCGGCGGGCGCATGATGTAGCGCGCCAGCCGCTCCACCGCCGCGCCGTCTTCCGGCTCGACCCGCACTCTGTTGTGCACCGAGAAGCCGGTGTGCCGCCAGGACAGCAGCAGCCGAGTCCGCTCCTCCGAGAGCAGCCCGACGTCCTGCAGCAAACGGATGACCTTGTGGCGAAACAGTAACTCCGCCGCCTGCTCGTCCACTAAGGCAACCGGAATCCACTCTCCATCTCGCGTCCAACCGCCGCACGACACCAACGCGTGCAGGTGCGGGTGCCAGTTGCCCAGGTCGCCCGCGGTCTGAACGACGGAAACCATTCCCGGCCGCATTCCCTCGTCGCCAACTTCGGCGCTCATCAGCTCGCGCACCGTCTCCCATGCCGTCCGTGCGAGGCCGCGGAGGAGCTCCCGGTGGTGCAGAAAGTAGAGCCGCAGCATCTTCGGAATGACGAAGACCCACTGCGCATGCCCGACCTCCTCGAAGACTTCTTCGGCCAGCAGCGCCGCCGTCACCGCCGACCGCTTCGCAGCGCACGACGGACACAGCTCGCGGGTCTTGCACGAGAACGCGAGCAGGTACTCCCCGGCGCAATCAGGGCACCGGATGCGGGCGAAGCCGTTCTCGAAAAGTCCGCAGTCGAGGTAGCGCAGCACCTGCTCGTCGACAAAGCTCCGCCAGAAGCCGTATCTGCGCTCGTACCTCTCCTCCCACTGGCCCCGGACCTCGTCGTAGTGAGCATCGAAGAGGCGGTAGAGTGGAGTGGCACTCGGATTTCGGGCCCGGTAATGGGCCGCGCAGGCGGGTGCCACGGCGATGCTTCAGGCCTGCCGCAGCGTGGACGGTTACTGTTAGCGTGACGTTGCCTCGAGTTGGAGCCAAGGAATAGCGTGGTTGACGGTTACATGCTCGCGGCGTCCATTTCCGCTGACCTGGCAGCGTGTCGAGACAACTATTTCATCCAGTCAACCGACGCCAGTCCGGGGACATCGGCAAAGTGCCGGTCAGCGGTGACAACGGTCAGCCCGTGGGTCATGGCGACGGCGGCGATGGCGAGGTCGAAATCAGGGGTAGGCCTGCCGGCGGAGAGTGTTTCTGCCTTGATCCGGCCGAAACGGGCGGCGCACTCGTCGTCGAACGGGTAGGAAACAAGCTCCTCGGCGAATGTCTCGACCCGCTTGAGGTTTGCCTCCGCCTTGCCAGATCGGGCGGCGCCGAAGTTAAGCTCGGCGAGGGTGATCGAGCTGATGGCGGTGTTTCCGGGGCCGGCATCGAGAATCCGTTGCACGAGGAGGTCGCTGGCACCGTTGAGGAAATGGATGCACGCGTTGGTGTCCAGGAGGAACTTCACGTCAGACTGGCCCGTTCGGAGTTGACCCGGTGGTCCTCAATATCCCGCACAACGTCAGCCGCGGCGCGGTCGTCCTCCCAGCTCCCCGCGAGAGCCGCGAAGTTCGCGGAAAACTCCTGGGGACCTGCCTCGACGTCCTGACGGAGCAGGTGCTGCAGGTAGCGGGCTGGCGTGAGGCCTGCAGCTTGCGCCCGCTGACGGAGGGTCCGTTGGAGAGAGCGAGGGATATACACGGTGAGGTTCATACTGGTTCTCCTATAAGATATAATATCATATACTCCGACCGGAAAAAGGGACTCAGTGAAAGTCATAGCTGGCGATCTCCGTATCAGCTTCGACTTTCTCAAACCGCCGAGCCTTCACCGACAACGTCCCATCACTCTTCTGCAAAGCCCCCTCGACCAAAATCACCGGCGTTGACACCAGGAACGCCCGATGCTCCCGGAACAAATCCGGCCGAATAATCGCCTGCACCATCCCAGTCTCATCCTCCATCGTCAAAAACGTAAACCCCTTTGCCGTCCCCGGCCGCTGCCTCACAATCACCGCTCCGGCGATGCGGACGATGTCGTCGTCCTTCATGTTCTCCAGCGCCGACACCGGCACCGCGCCGCGTCGCTCGAGCTCAGGCCTCAGGTAGGCCATCAGGTGGGGGCCGGTGGTGAGGTGGAGGCCGGAGTAGTCGGCGACGGTGGTTTCGAGCTTGGTCATTTCGGGCAGGGGAGACTTCTTCTCGGGCGGGAGCTTGGCGAAGAGCGAGCCGTCGCGGCCGACCACTTCGGAGACCTGCCAGAGGGCCTCGCGGCGGGAGAGACCGAGGGAGCCGAGGGCGCCGACGTGGGCGAGGCGTTCGAGCTGGTCGGAGGAGAGACCGCAGCGGCCGGTGAGATCGGCGGTGTCGGCGAAGGGGCGGATGGCCTGCTCGCGCTCGATGGTCTCGCCCATGGCCTTCTTGATGCCGTGGACAAAGCGCAGGCCGATGCGGACGCCGCCCGATTCCCAGCGGCAGCGCCAGCCCGAGCGGTTGACATCGACGGAG
>JARFRM010000205.1 GCA_029287235.1 Thermoanaerobaculales bacterium | reverse complement strand
CGAGATCGGCCAGGGATCGGAGACGGTTCTGGTCCAGGTCGCCACTGAAGCCCTTGGTCTCGCCTTCGGCGATGTGACCATGGCCGAGTGCGACTCATCGATCGCGCCCATCGATCTCGGTTCGTACTCGAGCCGGGTCACCCTGATGGCCGGTAACGCCATCAAGATGGCCGCCGATGACATCAACAAGAAACTCTACCCGCTCGTGGCGCGCGAGCTCGGTTGCGAGCCCGATGCCCTCGTCTCCGAGGAACGACGGATCTTCGTCGAGACCGCACCCCAGATCGGGATGGACTTCGCCGAGGCGGCACAGCGCGCGTTCTCGGCCGCGGGCCCCCTCGTGGGAACCGGCTACTACGAACCGCCGCCGGACCTCGGCGGAAGGTTCAAGGGCGCCACGGTGGGCACCTCACCGGCGTTCAGCTTCGGCTCATCGGTGTGCGAGGTCGAGGTCGATCCCGAGACCGGTGTGGTGAAGATCGTCCGCTTCACCGACGCCCATGACTCCGGCACGGTGATCAACCCGGTGGCCTTCCACGGCCAGGTGGAGGGGTCGATCGTGATGGGGGTCGGCGAGGTGCTCAGCGAGGACGTGCTCTTCGATGACAAGGGCCGCATCCTCAACCCGAATCTCCATGACTACCTGATTCCATCCATCGGCGACACACCTGAAATCGAGTCCATCGCGGTGCCGAGCTACGAGCCCCGGGGACCGTACGGCGCCAAGGAGGTCGGCGAAGGATCGATGGTGCCCGTGCTCGGCTCCATCGCCAACGCGATCTACGACGCGGTCGGCGTGCGGATGTACGAGCTCCCGATCACGCCGCAGAAGATTCTCAAAGCGCTCCGGGAGAAGGAGAACTAGCGCAACACGGATTCGACTCGCGCCCACCGCCCAGCGAAACGTCCACTTATTGACGCGCCCTGTGTTGCACCCACCATCGTCACCACCGACGCCCTTTGTAGCGCCCATCTCCAGGTGGGCGCCGTACCCGCCCTCGTCACTACCGACGCCGACCTGGAGATCGGCGCTACAACACTCTGCGACGCCTTTAGCAGCGCCCACCTCCTGGCGGCGGTCGCCCGTGCCTCTTCACCATCGACGCCGACCGGGAGGTCGGCGCCAAAACACATCCAATCTCAGGAGCGCGCCCCTGGACTCCATTGACCCTCGCCGCCGGCCTTGCTAAATTGACTGTAAGTGTTGAATTCTATGGCGTTGCGAGAATGAGACGTGATCTACATCGACGAAGAATTCTGTAAGGGATGCCGGATCTGCTCCGAGTTCTGCCCCACGGGGGTGCTCGGCGAATCCGAGACTCTCAACCGCAAGGGCTACTACCCTCCGGTGGTG
Organism: Thermoanaerobaculales bacterium; assembly: GCA_029287235.1. GTDB lineage: Bacteria > Acidobacteriota > Thermoanaerobaculia > Thermoanaerobaculales > Sulfomarinibacteraceae > JAHECW01. The sequence goes on along the minus strand of JARFRM010000205.1, from coordinate 7,262 downwards.
GCCGAGGAGGCCGAGTGCCACGGCTGCAGACTCTGCGAGCTTCTCTGCCCGGAGTTTGCGATCTTCATCGTGAACGAGTGGCTTGATGAGCAGGCCGGCTGAGAACCGGCAATTCACCGACCTCTACCTCGCCCGTCTGGCCGGGCAGGAACACTTCATTCAAGGCGACGAAGCGGCCGCCCTCGGGGCGGTCTTCGCCGGCTGCAACTTCTTCGGCGGCTACCCCATCACCCCGGCCTCGGAGGTTGCCGAGGTCATGGCGCGGGAGCTTCCCAGCGTCGGCGGCTACTACGTCCAGTTCGAGGACGAGCTCGCCTCGATCTCGGCGGTGATCGGGGCGGCCTGGGCAGGCGCGCGGTCGATGACCGCCACCAGCGGGCCCGGATTCTCCCTCATGCAGGAGAGCATCGGCTATGCCTGCATGACCGAGACGCCGTGCGTCATCGTCGATGTCCAGCGCTCGGGCCCGTCCACCGGCCAGGCAACCCTGCCGGCCCAGGGCGACGTCATGCAGGCTCGTTGGGGCACCCACGGGGACCACGAGATCATCGCGCTGGCACCGTCATCGGCGCAGGAGTGCGCGGACCTGATGATCCGCTGTTTCGATCTCGCCGAGGAGTACCGGACACCGGTGATCTTCCTCATGGACGGCGAGATCGGCCACCTCCGGGAACGGGTGGTCCTGCCTCAACCGGACACCGTCAAACGCGCCGCTCGGAGAAAGGCGGCGGTCGGAGAACCGGTCTTCGGCGGCAAGATCGTGCCGCCGATGCTCGAGTTCGGCGAAGGTGGCAACGTCCATGTCACCGGGTCGACCCACCGGGAAGACGGCCTCCGCGATGTTCAAACGGCCGAGGTCCACGACCGGTTGGTGCGGCGCCTGGTGGCGAAGATCGAGCGGGCGCGAAACGAGATCGCCCAGGTCGACGTGGATGTCGACGACGACGCCTCACTGGCGGTTCTCGCCTACGGGGCCACGGCTCGGCCGGCCAAAGGTGCGGTGCTGAGGGCGCGCGCCGAAGGCCACCGGGTCGGTTTCATTCGTCCGGTGACGATCTGGCCGTTCCCGATTGATGAGATCCGGCGATCCTGCAGCAATCTCAAACGACTGCTGGTGCCCGAGATGAACCTCGGCCTGCTGGTGCGCGAGGTCGAGCGTCACGTCGACTGCGAGGTGGTGCCGCTGTCGAAGATCGGCGGCGTGGTTCACACCTCGAGCGAGATCCTCTCAGCGATCACGGAGGCGGATAAAAGGTGTTGAAACGACTCGCCGATCCGGAGTTCTTCGAGGCGCTCACCGCGGTCAATGCCGACCGCGACGAGAAGCCCCTTCGACCGGTCTACGGAACCCGCGACCCGCTCGCGGGTCTCGTCACCGACGACGCTCCGGCAGCCCCGCGAACCTCGCACCACCGACTGCTGAAGTACCTTCGCCGCGAGGTACTGCCCACCACCTTCTGCGTCGGCTGCGGCGGCGGCACCGTGCTCAACGCCTTCGCCCATGCCGTCGATGAGATGCGCATCGATCCGAAGGGCATCGTCTGCGTCACCGGGATCGGCTGCTCGTCGTGGATCCCGAGCCCGTACTTCCTGTGCGACACGCTGCACACGACCCACGGCCGGGCGATCGCCTTCGCCACCGGCGTCAAGGTGATGCGGCCCGACATGAAGGTGATCATCATCGCCGGCGACGGCGACCTCGCCGGGATCGGCGGCAACCACCTGATCCACGCGGCGCGCCGCAACCTCGATCTGACGGTCTTCCTCGTCAACAACTTCATCTACGGGATGACCGGCGGCCAGGTCTCGCCGACCACGCCGTTCGGCGCCAAGACCACCACGACGCCCTACACCAACGTCGAGCACCCTTTCAAGATCGCCGACATCGTGGCTGCGGCGGGCGGCAGCTATGTCGCGCGGTGGACGACCTACCACGCCTTCCAGCTCATGGAATCGATGCAGAACGCCATCGACAAGAAAGGTTTCAGCTTTGTCGAGATCATCAGCCAGTGCCCGGTGAGCTTTGGCAAGATGACCGGGATGGGCGACCCGGTGACGCAACTAAAGGATCTGCGGGATCGCTCGATCCACATCGACGACACCAAGGATCTTCCGGATGACGAGCTCGAGGACCGTTTTGTCGTCGGCAAGCTTGTCGAGCACCGGCGCGCCGAGTTCGGCGATGGCCTCCAAGAGCTCATCACCAGGCGCCGCGAAACACTGAGAGACGAGCTCGACGCCGGTCTGCGCCAGGACACGTCAGCCTTGGAGACCGGCCGGTGAGGCTTCGATTCGCGGGATTCGGCGGCCAGGGGGTGGTGCTCTGCGGATTTGTCATCGGCAAGGCCGCCATGTACGACGGGCGCAACTCGTTCCACACCCAGTCGTACGGCAGCGCCTCGCGGGGCGGTCTGACCACCAGCGATGTCGGGATCGAGGACGGAGAGATCTACGACCTCGTCCACGACCGGCTGGATCTCCTGGTCACCATGTCGCAGCAGTCCTACGACGCCAATCGCGGCGCCTTGGCGGATGACGGGTCGATCTTCTACGAGTCCGATCTGGTCGAGCCGTCGCCGGATGATGTCAAGGCGCTCGGGCTCCAGGCCACCGACATCGCCTTCAAGACATTTGGACGCAAGGTCTTCGCCAACATCCTGATGATCGGGTTCGTCAACCAGGTCGCCGACCTCGTGTCGCTCGATTCGTTGATCCGGACCGTGACCGAGGTCGTCCCACCCGGGACCGAAGAAAAGAACATCGCCGCGCTGGAGGAAGGAATGAGACGGGGCAAGAAGCCTCTGACCGCGTCCCGCCCCTCATCGCCCGAGCGCGGGGAGCCGGGGGCCGAAAGCCGATGAAGAAAGAAATCCGCATCTGCGGTTTCGGCGGACAGGGGATCGTGCTCGCCGGCGTGATTCTCGGCGAGGCCGCGAGCCGCGCCGGTTTCGAGGCCGTCCAGACGCAGTCCTACGGCCCCGAGTCGCGCGGCGGCGCCGCACGCTCCGAGGTTGTCATCTCGACCGAGCCCATCGACTACCCGAGGGTGTCCCGGGCGGATGTGCTGATCGCCCTGTCGCAGGCGTCGTACGACTCCTATGTCGGCGAGATGGCCAAGGACGGCACCGTCGTGATCGACGCTGATCTCGTCGAGGCGGATGGGGCGGCTGCAGTGCCGTTCACCACGACGGCCGAAGAGGTCGGACGAAAGATCGTCGCCAACATGGTGATGCTGGGCTATCTCACGGCACTGCTCGATCTCGTGCCGCCCGACGTGCTCGAGGAGACGGTCATGGATAACATCCCCGTCGGCACCGAGGAGCTGAACCGCCGGGCGCTCCAGGCCGGCCGCGAGCTTTTTGGCGGAGGTTCGCATGACGAGTCCTGAGCTGATGACGAGAGTGCTCGGATCGCGGCGGAAGTTCGCCCAGGGCGATGTCGCCTGCGCCTACGGTGCGATCCTCGGGGGCTGCGACTTCTTCGCGGGCTACCCCATCACCCCGGCCACCGAGGTGGCGGAGGCGATGGCTGCGCTGATGCCCCGGTTGGGTCACCCAGTGCTGCAGATGGAGGACGAGATCGCCTCGTTGTCCGCGGTCATCGGCGCCTCCTGGGCGGGCAGCCGCGCCATGACCGCCACCAGCGGGCCCGGTTTTTCGCTCATGCAGGAGGGCATCGGCTACGCCTGTATGACCGAGGCGCCGTGCGTGATCGTCAACGTGCAACGCTCGGGGCCATCCACCGGACAGCCCACCGAACCGGCCCAGGGCGACATGCTCCAGGCGCGGTGGGGCACCCACGGCGATCACGAGATCATCGCGCTGTCGCCCGCATCGGTGCAGGAGTGTGTCGATCTGACCCTTCTCGCCTTCAACCTCGCCGAGGAGTACCGCAACCCGGTCCTCGTCATGACCGACGGCGAGGTCGGCCACATGCGGGAGCCCATCTTGTTGCCCGCCGAGGACGAAATCGAGCTCGTGTCGAGGCGACCGCCGACCACCGCCCCGGATGGCCATGTGCCTTTTGCGGGGGACGGCAAAGGCGCACCCGAGATGGCCGCCTTCGGTACCGGTTATCACACCTACGTCACCGGGCTCACCCACGACGAGAGGGGCCTGCCGACGACCGACGACGCCGCGGCCCACACCGCCCTCGTCGAACGGCTCGTGAGCAAGATCCTCGACCACACCGACCGCCTCACCCGGGTCGAGGAGGACATCGATGACGGCGCCTCGGTGGGTGTCATCTCCTACGGCATCTCGGCCCGTTCGGCGGCGGGGGCGGTACGGATCGCGCGGTCGCAGGGGCTCAAGGTCAGTCTCCTTCGGCTGATCGGGGTCTTCCCCTTTCCGGAGAAGGTGGTTCAGGGCTTTGTCGAGGGTGTGGACCGGGTGATCGTGCCCGAGATGAACCTCGGACAGATATGCCACGTGGTTCGTGAGGCCGTGGAGGGCGCCGCTGTGGTCGAGCGGGTGGGACGGATCGGCGGCGAGATTATCCGACCGGAAGAGATCGTGAAGGCGGTGGTCGATGGGGGCGAACCGGTCTAGGACCGGAGACGGGATCGGAGACGATGTTCAACCAAGCAAAGCGGATCCGAGAGAAGTACATCCGCGATGAGATGTGGCCGTCGATTTTCTGCACCGGCTGCGGCGTCGGGAACGTCCTGAACTACACCCTGCGGGCCATCGATTCAATAGGTCTCGATATCGACCGCACGGTCTTCTGCTCCGGCATCGGGTGCTCGTCGCGGCTACCGGGCTATATCGACGCCGATGGTCTGCACACCACGCACGGCAGAGCCATCGCTTTCGCCACCGGCGTCAAGGTCTACAACCCCGAGCTCTCGGTCATCGTCTTCACAGGCGACGGCGACATGGCCGGCATCGGAGGCAACCACTTCATTCACGCCGCGCGCCGCAACGTGGACATGACGATCATCTGCATCAACAACAACAACTACGGGATGACCGGCGGCCAGGTGTCGCCGACGACGCCCGTCGGCGATCTGTCGACCACCACTCCTCACGGCAACATCGAGCAGCCGTTCGACCTCTGCCGCCTCGCCATCGGCGCCGGCGCGCCCTTTGTCGCTCGCTGGACCATGGGTTTCCCGTACGAGACCGTCGCCGCCATCGAATCGGCGATCCGCACCAAGGGCTTCGCCTTCGTCGAGATCCTCGCTCCCTGTCCCACCGGCGCCGGCAAGGCCAACGATCTCGCAGACGCCCCGGCCAACTGGGACTGGTACAAAAAGAACACCATCACCCGGATGGATCTCGCCGCGATGGACCCGGAAGAGCGGGCGCTCAACCAAAAAATCATCGTCGGCACTCTCTGGCAGGAGGACAAGCCCGAGTACCTCGAGGGCTGGCGGGATCTTGTCAGGCGCCTCCAGAACGAAGGTGAGCAAGACGTTTGACCGAGGCTCTGACCACCTCCACCGGCAACGACGTCTGGCGCGACTGGGGCGGCGCGGGTCCGACCGTGCACTTTGCCCACGCCAACGGCTTTCCGCCGGGCACCTACCGCAAGCTGGCGGAAACGATTGCCCGGCGCCATCACGTTGTCTCGATGGCGGCACGGCCCCTTTGGTCACAGGAACCGGCCGCCGAGCTCCAGGACTGGTCCGAACTCGCGGGTGATCTCAAAGCAGAGCTCGGGCGGCGCGGTCTGAGCGGCATCCCCGGTGTCGGCCACAGCCTCGGTGGGGTGGTCTCACTGCTCGCCGCCGCCGATGATCCCGGTCTTTTCCGGGCAGTGGTCGCCGTCGATCCCCTGATCCTCACCGGTCGGATCTCGGTCTTCTGGGGCCTGATGAAGGGTATGGGACTGGGCGGTCGGCTGGGGCTGGTCCGCGGCGCCCGCTCGCGCCGGGATCACTGGCCCGATCGTGCGACGCTCCTCGATTCATACCGCCGCAAGAAGATCTTCGAGCTCTGGGATCCCGAGGTCCTCGACGACTACATCGACTGCGGGACCTCGGCCATGCCCGACGGCACCCTCGGTCTGCGCTACCGGAGAGAATGGGAAGCACGGATCTTCGAGATCGCACCACACGATCTCTGGCCGCGTTTGTCACGACTCCAGGTGCCGACCCTCATCATTCAGGGCGAGCATTCGGACACTTTTCGCAACGCGGCGGCTCGTCGAGCCGCCGAAGAGCTGGCAACGACCGAGGTCGCCGTTGTGCGGGAGTCGACCCACTTCGTTCCCATGGAACGACCGGAAGAGGTCGGTGAGGTGATCCTCGAGTTCTTCGAACGAACAGCAGCACAGGGAGGTTCAGGGTGAAGCTGGGACTGAAAGGCAAGAGCGCCATCGTCACCGGTGGCAGTCTGGGGATCGGCCGATCCGTGGCGATCGAACTGGCCCGACAGGGCGCCGACGTGGCGGTCAACTACCGCCGCCACGACGATGAGGCCAGACAGGTGGTCGCCGAGATCGAGAAGCTCGGGCGCAAGGGGCTGGCGGTCAAGGCCGATGTGTCGAGCTTCGCCGACGCCGAGGCCATGGTCGCCCAGGTGCAGAAGACCTTCGGCGGATTCGACATCCTGGTCTGCAACGCCGGCATCACGTGGGACGGCGTTATCTGGAAGATGACCGAAAAGCAGTGGGACGCCGTCATCGGGGTCAACCTCAAGGGGTACTTCAACTACAACAAGGTTGCCGCCAAGGCTTTCATGGACCAGAAATACGGCAAGATCGTCAACATTTCCTCGATCAACGGGATGCGGGGCAAGTTCGCGCAGTCGAACTACGCCGCCTCCAAGGGCGGCGAGATCGCCATGTCGAAGTCGCTCGCCAAGGAGCTCGGCAAGTTCAACATCAACGTCAACGTGGTGGCGCCGGGGATGGTCCTGACCGACATGATGGAGAAGATCCCCGCGGAGTTCAAGAACGCGGCGTTGTCGGAGACCGTGCTCGGGCGCTTTGCGACACCCGAGGATGTGGCGGACCTGGTCTGCTTCCTGTGTTCCGACCGCTCGCGCCACATCACCGGCGAGGTCATCAAGATCGACGGCGGACAGTACATCTAGGAGTCGACAGTTGACAGTTCACAGTTCACAGTTGGACGACGGTGGATTGCTGAATGCGGACAGCTCCCGGCGGTGCCGGGTTGAGCCTGGGAGGAAACATGAGTCGAATAGGAATCATCGGCGCCGGGCACGGGGTGTTCGGCAGACGCAGCGACGCCACGGTCCAGGAGCTCGCCTTCGAGGCCTTTCGCGCGGCCCTCGAGGACGGCGGGATCGATCGCG
>JARFRM010000154.1 GCA_029287235.1 Thermoanaerobaculales bacterium | reverse complement strand
GACCCCGAAGCCGGAACGGCCCTGGCATCGGGATGGAGACGAGGAGCCTGTAGCACAAGAGCCGAAAGGTGTTTTTCGGGTGTCGTCTGGCCCATTTTCCGCCCGATTCTTGGCCCATACCACCAGTATGAACCTGCAAATCGGTCGAAACATGGCCTCAAACGGCCCTCCGAACTCCACCATCCGTTTCTGCACTACAGACTCCCTTATCGCCGGACTCTCAGTGCCCAGACCCCGATCAGAGCCATGAGGACCGTGAGCACCAGGATGCCGCGCGAATCGAGCACCGGAATCGCGTCGGCAGCCGCGACGACCTGGAGATCATCCGAGGCGGCGCTTCCCGCGTCACCGGCAACCGGGGTTCCCGCAACCGTGGCGGCGAGAACACTCGTTATGTTGGTGTAACTCCCCGGCTGGCTACCGCTTGGAATCAGGACGGCGGCCGTGAAGACACAGGTGGCGCTCGGCGCGAGGCTGCCCCCGCTGAGGGTGAGGATCGAAGTTCCGTCGAGCAGTGAACCGGCCCCGCAGACATCGGGTACCGGTAGGCCCACCGCCGTCAAACCGGGAAGGACCGCATCGAGATCATCGGTGAAGCCGATCCCGGTGGCCGGGTTCGCCGGATCGGGATTGGTGATCGAGAATTCGAGCTCGACGGTGCTCCCAGGGATGGCCGAGTCCAGAAACGCCTTGTCGAAGGCAAGGAACCCGATCTCCATGTCGGCGGATGCGGCGGATGCCGAGACGGGAATGCCGCCGGCGTCCGCGGTGACGGTGCTTGTGGTGTTGGTGAAGATCCCCAGAGCCGCGTTCGCGGGAACCACGACGGTCGCTGTGAAGGTGCAGGTGGCCATGGGTACGAGGCCGCCCCCGTTGAGTGACACAACCGACGTTCCCGAAAGGAGAGAACCTGCGCCGCAGACATCGGAAACCGGCAACCCGGTGGCCGCCAGACCCGGAACAACCGCATCGAGGTCGTCGGTGAATGCGATTTGAGTGAGCGCCGAGACCGGCGAGATATTGGTGAGCGTGAATTCCAGATCAACGAGACCGCCGCGAAGCACCGGAGCCGAGAGGAACGTCTTGGTGAGCACGAATTCACCCTCGATCACGTCGATGGTTGCGGTCGCCGGACCGCTGTTGCCGGCCGACGAGGTCAGATCGCCGGTGGTGTTGACCCAGGTTCCGGCCGTGACCCCGGTGACATCGACGAAAATGGTGCAGCTCGCACCCCCTGCGACCGTGCCGCCCGTGTATGCAATGACACCTGACCCTGCCACCGCGGTGAGCGTTCCACCGCCACAGGTCGTGGCAACGTTGGGCGGTGTCGCAACCTCCATCCCTGCCGGCAGATTGTCGGTGAAGTCGAGGGCAGTAGTGGCGATGGAGGCACCGCTGTTGTCGATGGTGAACGTCAGGGTGCTGACTCCGCCGGTCTGAATCAGGACGGGGGCGAATGCCTTCGCGAAGATCGGCGGCGGCTCGACGATGAGCGTTGCCGTGGCGGGGCCGCTGTTGCCGAGGGAGGAGGTGAGGTCGCCCGAGGAGTTCACGAGGACGCCGGCCGCGAGACCGAAGACATCCACCGTCACCGTGCAGGTCGAGCCCGCAGCAACGGTCCCTCCGCTGTAGCCGAGAGAGACCGAGCCGGCAGTTGCGGTCAATATGCCGCTGATGCAGGTCGTGCTCGAGTTCGGCGGGGTGGCGACTACCATTCCCGCCGGAAGCGTGTCTGTGAAGTCGAGACCCGTGGCTGCAACCGCCGCGGCGCTGTTGTCGATGGCGAAGGTCAACGTGCTGGCCCCGCCGGTCTGGATCAGAGTGGGCGCGAAGCTCTTGGCGAAGAGCGGTGGCGGTTCGATCGTCAGATCGGCGATCGCCGGAGACCCCACCGCTAAACCCGATGCGAAGAGGTCGCTGGTGATGTTGGGATAGGTGCCGATCGCGGCGGTCGGTGGAACCTGGACGCTGACGTTGATGGTGCAGCTGCCGCCCGGGAGCAGACTGGCGTTCGCCAGGGTCAGGAACGAGGTCCCCGAGATCTGCGAGCCGGCTCCACAGACATCGTTCATCGGCAGACCCGTTGCGACGAGCCCGGACACCACGGCATCGAGGTCATCGGTGAATGAGAGCCCGCTGACCCCGTTCCCGGCGTCGAGATTGTCGATGACGAAGGTCAGGACCGCGGTCCCGCCCGGGCCGACGGGACTGTCAAAGGACTTCGAGAAGTCGACGAAGTTGATGGCGAGATTATCGACCGCCGGGTCACCGGTGACGGCAAGACCGCCGACCATGGCAGTGGCCTGGCTCGTGGTGTTGGTGGCGACCGTTCCCAGCGAGACCCCGGAGGGGACCTGGAGAGTCACGCTGAAGGTGCACGAAACGCCCGGAGCGAGGCTGCCCCCCGTGAAGCTCAGAAGTCCGGTCCCGGAGATCTGCGAGCCGGCCCCGCACACATCGGTTGAAGGGAGACCGAGCGCAACCAACCCGCTGAGGGCTGCATCGAGGTCGTCGGTGAAGCTGATACCGGTGGCCGTGCCGGTGGGATCGATATTGGTCACGGTGAACTCGAGGGTCACCTGGTCGCCCGGAGCGACCGGATCATCGGTGAACTCCTTGGTCAGTTGGAGCACATTGTCGTTGACCACGAGTTGGTCATTGACTGGTGGCAGGACCACCGGCAATCCGTCGACGGTGGCGGACAGATTGCTCGTGGAATTGGTGTAGCTGCCCGACGCGGCGGCGGCGGGAACCGCCAGGGTGACGGCAAAGGTGCATGACGTACCGGCCGTTAGATTTCCGCCGGAGAAGGTGAGGAGGCCGGTGCCGGAAATCTGGGACCCGGTTCCGCAGATGTCAACCATGGGCAGGCCGGTCGCCACGAGGCCCGTCAATGTCGTACCGAGGTCGTCGGTGAAGATCATCCCCGTGGCATCGGATGAGGCGCTCGTGTTGTCGATGGTGAACTCGAGGGTGACGGTGTCGCCCGGAATCACCGGGTCATCGGTGAATGACTTCGACCAGGCCAGACCTGTGATCTGGAGGTCGTCCTGTGCCGGGTTGCCCGAGGCGGCGACCCCCAGGATGGTGGCGGTGAGGTCCGAAGTGATATTTGGGAAGACTCCCGGCAGCGCCGAGGCGGGGACATCGAGGCTGGCGCTGAATGTGCACGAAGAACCCGGGGCGAGGGTGCCGCCGGTCAGGGTCAGGTTGGTCGTGCCGGAAAGCACCGATCCGACTCCACAGATGTCGTTGATTGGAAGACCAACGGCCGCGAGGCCGGTGAGGGCGGCATTGAGATCATCCGAGAATGCGATGGCCGTTGCGTCGGATGGAGCTGCGGGATCGTGGACGATGGTGAACTCGAGATTGACGGCGTCACCGGGGGCGACCGGGTCGTCGGTGAATTCTTTTGTCAGATTCGGAGCGGTGACCACGGTGAGGGAATCCGTCGCCGGATTGCCGAGCTGCGGGAGGCCATCGACAATCGCACCGATGGGTGTGGTCGTGTTGGTGTACATACCGGCTGCGCCACCGACGGGTAAGAGGAGATCAACCTGGAACGTGCAGCTGGCGCCTGCGGCCAGGTTGCCGCCGACGATTGCGAAATGGAGATCACCACCGATGGTCGTCGTAAAGGCTGTGGATCCAGCGCCGCAGAATCCCGGCGCCGGGAGGGAGCTCACGGTTGAGCCGGACAAGAACGCTCCGAGGTTGTCCTCAAAGGCGATGTCTGTTGCAGCAGAAGTGGAGCTGGTGTTGGTGATGGCGAACTCCATCGTCGTCGTCCCACCGGCCCCGACCGGGTCCGTTAGGAAGACCTTGGTCAGCAGCGGCGCGTTGTTCACGACCAACGAGTCCGATGCCTGGTTCCCGGTGAAAGGGGCGCCGCCGAGATCCGCGTTGAGGGCGCTGGTGATGTTGGGATAGACCCCGGTGGTTGCGCCGGCCGGCACCTGGAGAGTGACGCTGAATGTGCACGACGACTCCGGAGCGAGACTGCCGCCTGTCAGCGAGAGCAGGCCGGTTCCGCTGATCTGGGAGCCGACGCCGCAGACATCGTTTGCTGGTAACCCGGTGGCAGTGAGACCGGCCAGGGTGGCATTCAGATCATCGGTGAACGAGATGTTCGTTGCTGTTGATGTCCGGTCGCTGTTGGCGACGGTGAATTCGAGGGTAACGGTGTCGCCCGGGACCACGGGATCATCGGTGAACGACTTGACGGCATAAACGGTCGAAGCGGTGACATCGATGCCGTCAATGGCGACCCCGCTCGAGACGGCCGGTCCTCCGGTGGACGAGGTCAGATCGCCGCTGATGTTGATGAGCGTAGCGACCGCCGCCCCCATGACATCAACGATGACTTCACAGGTGGCGCCCGCCGCCAGATTCGACGAGAACCCTCCAAGCGAGATGAGGTTTGAGCCCGGGACGGCGGTGACCGTACTTCCGGGGCACGTGGTCGAGGTGAGGGCCGGATCGGCGACCACGAGCCCCGGTGGAAGGACATCGGTGAACGCCGCGTTGAGTGCGAAACTCTGGTTGAGCGTGTTGTCGACGGTGAAGGTCAGCGTGCTGCGCGCGCCAAAGCCAATGGAGGACGGCGCAAAGCTCTTGGAGAAGCCCGGTCGGTCGGTGGCCACCGTCAGGTTGGCGGTGGCGGTCCCGCTGTTGCCTGCGCTCGAGGTGAGATCACCGGAGACATTCATGTGTGTGGCGGGTGTACCGCTCGTCGTGGCGACCGTGACGGCACAGGCGGACGATCCCGCGACGGTGCCGGCCGTGAGGCTGATGGTTCCACCACCGTCTGGGGCGGTGACCGTACCGCCGCAGGTGGACACGGCGTTGGCCGGGGTCGCGAGGGTCACCCCAGCCGGCAGGACGTCGGTGAAAGCGAGATCGATCACCGGGTCGATGGTTGGGTTGGCGATGGTGAAGACCAGAATCGAGCTGCTCCCGGGACCAATCGTTCCTGGCGCGAAAGCTTTGGTGAAGGTCGGGACGGTCGGTTGGCCGAGGGAGGCTTCCGGTGCGCCGTAGAGCGGCAGCGCGGCCAAGGTCAGGACCAGTACGAGGATTCGCAATGTGGAATGTGTCATGAGTTCACCGCCTTCAAAGGACCGGGTCCGGCCAAAGTTTTCTTATTTGAGCAATCGATACCTAACAAGCGCATTATAAACAGCCTTCATCTTTGCGGGCGGTTTACCGGGTTGAGCCGTTCGACAACCGGAGACGGCAAATCGGAATGTCTTGATCCTGAACAATTGGCGCATGCCATAGGGTGAGATCGGTGGCTGAACGCCGAACAAAGCCCGATTCCGCATCGTGACTGAACAAAGAATCTATAGGAACAAACCCCTGCTGGATTGGTTGTTGACAGGTCCGTATGATACGGATATTATTGAGATAGAGTTTCGGTTTCATCCTTATCTACGGTGCTCGGATCACCTTGACACAGGTCATTGGAGAGATTTATGAGGTTTTCGACGGGGCGTTCGCGACTGTTGTTTGTGTCTGTTGCAGTAATTGCCGCCACCGCTATGAGCGTTGGTGCGAGTGTCCCATCGATCGAGATGAAAAGCGCCGGGGATCGGGTTACCTGGACCGTCTCGGCAGACTACGAGGCTGCGACCCTGGCTCTCGCCATTCCCGACGGGACGGTGATCGAACGGGTGTTCTCCGCGCGGGAGGCGATCTCGTTCTCGCCCTCCGACCTGGACGATATCTCGGTGATCGATGGGTCCTACCAGTGGCAGATCGTACTGACGCCGGTGCTAGGTCCGGCGGTCCGCGAAAAGATGGAGGCGGCGCGTGCGGCGGGTGATTCGACTGTCGTCGCCACCCTCGTTACGCGAGGAGAGATCCCCCCTGAGAACGAACTCGTCCACTCGGGCACTTTCCGAGTCGTAAACCGTACTCTGGTCAACGGTGGAAACACCGAGCCTCAGATTGAAGAAGCTCAGACCAAGGGGTCCAGTGAGGTCGTGGACCTCGATCAACAGCCGGAGAGCCAGGTCATTGCAACCGACCTGATTGTCCAGGGCAGCGAGTGCGTCGGTTTCGACTGCGTCAACGGCGAGAGCTTTGGATTCGACACCCTCCGTCTGAAGGAGAACAACCTTCGGATCCACTTCATGGACACCAGCAACTCGGCTTCGTTTCCGACGAATGACTGGCGAATCGTGGCCAACGATACGAGCAACGGCGGGTCAAACTACCTCGCCATTGAAGACTCCAATGCGGCGACCCAGGTCTTCAGGGTGGATGCCGGCGCCGGGGCCAACGCTTTGCGGGTTGATGCGCAGGGCGACGTTGGAATCGGAACCGCCACCCCGGTGGTCGAGCTCCAAATCGCGGACGGAGACTCTCCCACCCTGCGTCTGGAGCAGAACGGCTCCTCGGGGTTCACTCCCCAGACATGGGACCTTGCCGGAAACGAGACCAATTTCTTCGTGCGCGACGTGACCAACGCATCAAAGCTGCCGTTTAGAATTCGGCCCGGTGCGCCGACCAACTCGATCTTCATCGACACGGATGGCGATGTCGGATTGGGCACAGCCTCCCCGGATGCGAAGCTGAACGTCGTCGCAGCAACCGGCGGCGGTGCGGTGGACAGTATCCACCTCGAAAACAGCGGTCCTGCGCGGATCAAGATTACAAACACAGCGATTACGAACTCGGGGACGGTCGATCAGGATTGGACGTTGAACAGCAATGGAACGCTCCGAATCAGTGCCGGTGGCGATGCTCCTGAGTTGACGCTCGATGCGGCGGGTAACCTCACGGTGTCAGGGAGCTACAAGGTCAACGCAGTCACTCTCAATGTGCCGGACTTTGTCTTCGAGGAGGGTTACTCGCTGATGCCGCTCGACGACCTGGACGCCTTTGTGAAGACGAACCATCACCTCCCCGGTATACCCTCGGCAAAGGAGGTCAACTCCGATGTGCTCGACATGACACAGATGCAGCTCCAGTTGTTGCAGAAGATCGAGGAGTTGACCCTCTACACCCTTCAGCAACAGGCGACCATCGACAAGCTGTACGGTAGGATCGAGACCCTCGAAGGCGGCAAAAACTAGCGTCCCGCCACCGATTGATCGACAACAGCGCGGCGGGAAAGCCATCCCGCCGCGCTTTTTCCTTGGACCTTTGATGGAGGGTTGACGGCAGCCTCGGAGAAGATGGACCCATTGATGATCGACGACACGAGATGCGACATCGGGAGTTTTGGGGCGGTGGGTTCCTGGCCCCGCGCCGGAGGAACGGGCGCCCAGAGTGACGGGCCGGACTTCGCGAGTTAGACTCCGATGGTGACAGACAACAATCGACCGATATTCATGCTGATGACGACTCTGAATGTCGGGGTGCTGGCGGCGGCGCTCCTCGCAATTGCCTGTGGAACGCTCGTGTCGTGCAAGACAGACGTTCGACCGGATCTTGTATTGGTGACGGTGGACACGTTTCGCGCCGATCACCTCGGCTGTTACGGTTATTTCCGCAACACAACACCGTTTCTCGACAGTCTCGCGAATGATGGGATCATCTTCGAAAACGCCATCGCTGCGAGCTCGACGACGGTTCCTTCACACGCCACCATTTTATCTGGATTGCACCCGTCGCAACACGGCGCGCGAACCAACGGTGAACTTGTGCGCTCCGGTGTTCGAACGGTCGCGGAGATTCTCAGCGTCTCTGGTTATCAAACCGCGGCATTCGTCAGCACCTCGGCAAATTTTCGCCCGGCCGGCCTGGATCGCGGCTTCCACTGTTTTGAAGATCCCGGCTCTCAGGGAGACAAAACCGGCATCTTTGCCGCTCGAACAACGGTTGATCGGGCGATTGAGTGGGTCTCTCGAGAGGAAGATGACCAACCGCTGTTCCTTTGGATCCACCTCTGGGATCCTCATACGCCCTATCAGCCGGAGCAGATGTTCACCGACAGAAACGAGACCGAGGCGGAACAGTTTGTCGAGTTCATGCTCAGAGAACGCTGCGCCGATCTCGGCTTTTTCGATGGCGATCCCTGGAAGTTGAGGACCGTGATGGACGCGTACGATGGGGAAGTCAAAGCCGTTGACGATGCGGTGCGCGATCTATTCGACCATATCGGGAAACTGCGTCGACGGCCGGCGGTGTGGGTCGTGACGGGGGATCATGGAGAGGGTCTCGGAAACCATGACTGGTTCCTGCACGGCCGTTATCTCTATCGAGAACAACTCCATGTACCGTTGATCGTCCACGCGACCGACGATCGGTTTCCCTGTTCAAGGATCTCAACGCCGGCGGCTCACTCGGATATCTTCCCGACATTGTTGGAGCTCGCCGGGTGCCCCGTCGGAGGGAGTTCGGACTACCGAGCCGGCCGGTCTTTGTTGCCGCTTCTCATGACAGAGAGCCAACGAGACCATCGACTGACCTTCAGCGAGCGTCGGCGATTCGGTCGCCCCCCCGCGCGGGGCCCCGGACATGATCCGGAGATTTCCGTTGAGAGTCCAGTTGGCCGCGAGCTCTATGACAGTGAAGACCAGAGGCAGGCGTACGTCGCTCGGCTGATCCGTCGTCACCTGGCGGACAACTTCGAAATCGGACAAGCCTTCGCGGTCACCGACGAACGTTACACCCTCATCCATCGAACCGAGTTGGAGGACCTCTTCTTTGACCGGTCCCTGGATCCATGCGAACGACACAACCTCAGCGGCACGAACAGTGTGGCGGAGAACCGATTTCGAGAACGGCTCGCCGAAATCCTGACCGTGCTTGCTGAGTCAGCTCAGGATGCCGAACTAGCCGATCCGGAAGTTCTCGAGCAACTTCGGTCTCTTGGCTACGTGCCCTGATTTCCGATCGGTCGGCGAACTGCGGATTTGAGGAGAAATTCATGCGAACGAGTGAATTATGGACTTCCCGGAGTCAGGTTGTCGGAAAGACGCATTGGAGTGTCGTCACCATGTGGTTGTCGGCCGTTGTCCTCGTTGCGACCCCTGTTTCTGCTCAATCGACCCCCACCACGATGATCGATCCGGTTTCTGAAACCCGGGACATCATCGACCTCATCGGTGAGCTCGAGGGCGAGCGGGATCCCAAGTGTTACGCCACCGCAGGTCGTCTCGAGGACTTTATGTACGGCACCCCGTTGTCGACCGAAGCGAGGTTCGTCAAGAACGATCTTCAAACCCGGCTCGCGTCGGAGGTGTGGCGAAGGGCTTCGGCCATCGCCGTCGAGGCCGGCCAAACCGAGATCGACCTTGCGACCCTGAGGGCCGGTCTCGATGGCCTTCCAGTGGTCACCAAAGAGCTCGCTGGCGGATGGTCCGTGACTGCGGCCGATGGCGCCAAGATCAGAATCACAGACAGGGACATGGGTCAGTACTCGAGCGTGGCCTTCGGGCTTCGGGCCATCCTCGCCGCTCGACAGGAAGCGTTGCTCGACACCCGCGAGCTTCCGTTGGCCATGGGAGACGAGGCCACCGCGCGTCTCAAGGATGTTCTTGACGCCTACGCCCTGGGAACCCTTCAGCGCGCGGACACGATGGCCCGGCAGGCCGATCGGCTCGAAATCGACCGCGCCACCCTGGAAGCGGCGTGGGGCGCGGTCGTCGCCTCACCCGGCCCTGTAGTCGAGACAATGGCGGCGACGTCCAACGTTTCGTCCACCCCGGACTTCGCCGTCCTGCGCGCCATCATCGATCAGAAGCTGGCCGCCTACTCCGAGTACAACCACCTCACCATGCCGGTCTTCATGCGCAATCTTCAGGTCTATTTCGCGCGTTTTCGTTGGCCGCGCGATGCCGAAGAGGGGGAGGCCTTTCGGTCGGTCTTCAGCGCCACCGCGGTGTCGTTCACGTCCGATCTCTATCTCCGCGCGGAAAAATATGCCCTGACCGGAGGGCGCCGGTCCATCGGTCTGGCGGATGTCCACCGGGCGGTGCAGGATTTTCTGCCGCACGAGGTCAACAGCTTCGAGGACGTGATCTATTTCCCCGGTCTCGATCGCGACCGCCGGGTCATCGTCGAGGCCTATGACCTCGACGCCTACCGCGATTCGGGAATCCACTGGCTGCACCTGAGCCTCGCTCTGGATGACCCCGAGTTTCCGGCCACACTCGAGTTGGATCCCTTCGCCGCGGAGCTCGTGGTCGAGGCCGGCGCTCAGTTCGGAGTCCTGGCGTTGCGGTTGGCGGGCGAAGCCGCTGAGGCGGCGGACGCATCGACCCTGGCCGTCGTCCACCTGGGCACCGCCATCAACGAGATCCAGGGACGAATCGATGCCGAAGCGGCTTCGGTGGCGAACCCCTCTACCGCCGATGGTTTCTCGAGCGCCCCTGAGGCCAGGTTCGCAATGGACAGCACTTTCTTCACCGACGTGACTCGGGCGTCGGGAATCGAGTTCGAGCACCGCAGCGCCGACTGGCTCTCTCGAAGTATCCGCTCCCATACCGCGCCTCGCAACGGCGTGGCTCAGCTCGCCATTCCGCCCGCGTTCGGCGGCGGAGGGGTGGCAGCCCGGGATCTGGATGCGGACGGTGACACCGACCTCCTTCTCCTTGGCGGACGGGGCAACACGCTGTGGCTCAACGACGGCAGTGGCCGATTCCATGACACCACCCGCGCCGCGGGTCTCGAATGGACGCGGGAGGTGGATGGTTTCCCCGGTGAACCGCGGCAGCCCATCGTGACCGACTTTGATAACGACGGTCTGCCGGACATCCTGATCACCTACGTGGACGACCCCATCCGGCTCTATCGCAACCTCGGAGGAGCGCGATTTGCCGATGTGACCAAGACCTCGGGCCTCGGCGGCGATGGTGCGGTGGCGGGCCCGGCAACCGCCCTGGACTTCGACGGTGACGGTCTGATCGATGTCTATGTAGGCATGTTCGGTGACTACCCGCGTGGCGTGCTTCCGACCCTTTCGCGACACGACGAGAACGCCCTGCCAAACCGGCTTTTCAAGAACCGTGGGGGTCTGCGGTTTGAGGATGTGACCGCGGGAAGCGGAGTCGCCAACACCGGGTGGACCCAGGCCGTCGGCCACACCGACCTCGATGGCGACGGCCGGCAGGATCTCATCGTCGGCAACGACTTCGGTGTCAACGCGTACTACCTCAACCGGGGTGACGGGACATTCGAGGATGTGGCCGCGGAGCTGGGCACCGACAAACCCTCGTACACCATGAACATCGGCATTTCCGACCTCAATCGCGATGGCTTCCCGGATCTTTACATCTCCAACATCGTGACCTTTGACAAGGACCAGTCCTACGTGCTGCCCGGGGCCGACACTCGGATGCAGTTCAATCCGGACACCATGGGCACCATGCGAGTGGTTGAGGCCAATGATCTCTTTATCTCCATCGTCAAGGAGGATCGGCTCCTCAGCTACGGCCAGTCCCAGGCCATGGGACGAGGTGCGTCATCGACCGGGTGGGCGTGGGATGCGGATTTTTTTGATGTCGACAACGACGGTGATGACGATCTCTACTGCGTCAACGGGATGAACGAGTATGCCGTTTACTCGGACATCGGCCCGTACAAGACCGGTGGGGAGGGGGACCGACTGGTGATGCCGGTGTCGGACCGCGCATCCAATGTCCTCTTTCTCAACCATGACGGCCGCATGCACAATGTCTCGGCCCGGAGCGGCGCCGACCTGCTCGGCAACTCGCGCAGCGTGGCCTATCTCGATCTCGAGGGTGACGGTGATCACGACATGGTGGTCAATAATTTCCACGGCTCGGCGGTGGTTTATCGGAACAACGCCGAGAAGCTCGGGAATCACTGGATCAAGATCCGGCTCATCGGTGACCCTGCGACCGGCGTTTCGCGTGACGCCGTGGGTGCGAAGATCCTGGTCTCGACGGCGAATCATCGAAATCTGTGGCGTGAAGTTCACAGCACCACCGGCTACCTTTCGGTCCACCCACAAGTCCAGCATCTCGGCCTCGGCGGCGACACCGAAGCGACGGTCACCGTGATCTGGCCCGACAGTTCGCGGGAGGTCTTCGAGGATCTCGCTGCTGATCGGGGTTACACGATTGTCCAGGGTAAGGGCATCATCGAGCCTGTGGATACGGCATCACCATAGGATCCAACGCAGAGAAGACGAGGGTTTGTGCCGGCGGCGATGGCCGTGCGGCCTTCGGCTCATGGTCCTCCGCATCATCGGCTTGAACGAACGAAGGGGATTCACCGCGTCAGGGCTCGCAGTAGCACGACGACGATGGCCTGGTGTCGGCGGTGTCGAACGCGCGCGCGAGACGCTCCGTGAGATTCTCGTCTTCTGGGTCGCGTCTCTGGGCAGCCAGGGCCAGTTGCAGACCTGTCAGCGACCAACCGTTGTCGCGGTTGCGTTGGAGATCCTCGCGGTAGACCGCCTCGGCCTCCGCAAATCGCTCGTCGGCCATGAGGAGCGCACCGAGCGCGTGGCGCACCGGAAGCATCCATCCGGGCGGTTCGTCGTAGACCAGTGCATCCTCGAAGGCGACGCCCTCGCGGAGGATGGCGAACGCCTCGTCCCGCCTGCCCTCACGGAAGAGCAGTTCACCGTTGATCATGGCGCGGGCGATGGGCAGGACATGGCTGACACGGTTGTTGAAGATCCACCACTCCTCGGGGACCTCGGCCATTGCGGACTCGAATGCCTCGAGCTCGATGCGGGCCTCCTCGGTGCGACCGAGAGCGGAATACGCGATGGAGCGGGCGTAGCGCCGGACCGCGCGGGACACGAGCCGCCACTCCGGGTAGTCGGGCTCGGTGAGAATCTCCTCCCACCTGCCGAATCGAATCAGGACGTGGAAATTGGCGGCCATGATCCCCTCGATGAGCCCCACCCAGTCGCGAAGCGCCTGCTCGGGCATCTCGACTTCGAGATCGCGGGCCGCCTGGATCGCCTGTCGATAGTTGCCCGACATCATGGATGCAAAGGCAAGGAAGTGCAGGTTGTGACCGTAGTAGGCGGCGTAGAGCCCTGGGGCCGGCGCCTGGGCGAGATAGGCCCGGTCGACCTCGATCGCGTGGATGTTGGACGTCGCGGCATCGGAGTAGCGACCGACTCTGATGTAGATGTGCGACGGCATGTGGACGAGGTGGCCGGAGCCGGGCACGATCGCGGTCAGACGGTCGGCTGCGTCGATCGCTCGGTCGGGATTGGCCGACGCCTCGACGGCATGGATGAAGAAGTGGTTCGCACCGGGGTGCTCCGGGTGAGTCTCGAGGGTTTGTTCGATGATGTCGACGAACTCGGCGGTGCGGCCCTTGGGCTCGCCTGCGTCTGTCCAGTAATCCCAGGGTTGGAGATTCATCAGCGACTCGGCGAAGAGCGCCGCAACATCGGGGTCGTTCGGAAACTCCCCGTGGACAGCCTCCATGGCGTCAGCATAAGCCCGATCGAGTCCCGAACGATCCACCGGCGCCGGCCAGGCGTAGCGTTCGGCGACCGCCTTGACAAGCGCGGCCTCGACCGGAGGGGCGTCTTCGATTCATGATCGATCCTCATTCTCCGTCATCGGTTCATCTCCATCGACAGGGGGAGCCGTCCGGGGCCTGTGTACTGGGTTTCCCCGGCGGCTAATTTTTAGATTGAATCTCAATCCCTGGAGAGATGATAGCAGATGCGCGAAAACTGAAGCGGCGTAGCCACCCGATGGAAGTTGTCTACTTCGCGCCCTTTGCGGCTTTTTTGGCCGCCTTGGCCTTCTTCTTTTCCTTCATTGAGAGCTTGGGTTTGTTGGATTTTTCCTTCTTGACTTGCCCCTTGGCCATCTCGCTGCCTCCATCCTCGGCGACGTTCGATTCTGGCCTTTGAGCCATCAATCGCCATGAACGCTACTGTACACCCTGTCGGCCAGAGGGAGGCGCGGGTTAGAGTGGGGCGACAGACTCAACGAGGAGGAGCGGCTCATGACCACCATTGAGAGGATTGAGCTCTTTCACGTCGCGGTCCCATTGACGGCACCTTTCTACCCGTCGTGGATCCCCGGCTATCCGCAGACCGAAAGTCGGTTCACCCTGTTGAAAATGACGACCAAGGATGGTGTGGAGGGCTTTGCCGCCGGCAACGCCTTCGAAAACGAGCGTGAAGGTCTGGGGAGTCTGCTCGGGCCCTATCTCATCGGCATGGATCCCACCGACATCCCTCGTGTTCGTCAACTCCTGCGGGAGGCGTCGTTCCTCGGCTGGCACAATCCGTGGATCGAGGCTGCGTGCTGGGACATCAAGGGCAAGATCGAGGGAAAACCGGTCTACCAACTGCTCAACCCCGATCTGCCGGATCCGGTTACAGCTGCGAGGGTCTACGCCTCGTCGGGCTCGATCAAGCCGATCGGAAAGCGGAAGGAGTATCTCGATCGCATTCGAGAGATGGGTTTCAGCGCCGTCAAGCTCCGTGTCCACGACTTCGACATCCGTGAGGACATCGCCGTCGTCGAGGCTGCAAGGCGTCACGTCGGAGATGTCTTTGTCATCGGCGTGGATGCCAATCAGGGGTGGAGGGTCACTCTCATCGACGACGCACCCACCTGGGATCTGGAGCGAGCGACCGATTTTGGCAAGGCCTGTGAGGACTTCGGTGTGCGGTGGCTGGAGGAACCCCTCGATATGCACGCCTACGATGATCTCGCCGAGCTCCGCCGGCGCATGTCGACGCTCAAGATCGCCGGTTGTGAGCTCAATGCCGGCTGGCACGAGGCCAGGATCTTCATCGAAAAGGGCAGCTTCGACATCTACCAACCGGATGCGACCTTTTGCGGGGGTCTCGATACATCCAGGGAGATTTTCCGAGCGTGCATGGAGCGTGGGCTCGAGTTCACACCCCACACCTGGACAAATGGGATCGGTCTGATCGTCAATCTCCACGCCTTTGCCGCCTATCCGGAGCGCAGGTTGCTCGAGTACCCCTTCGAACCGCCGGGTTGGGTTCCAGAGGGACGGGATGCCATCCTCGAAGAACCCATCGGAGTCAGCTCCGAAGGCACCATCGCCATTCCCCAGGAGCCTGGGCTCGGACTCAGGATCGGCCGCAAACGACTCCGCCGTTTCGGGCGAAGGTTCTACCGGATGAACACCGTCAAACTTGCGGTGAACACCATCCGAAAGAAGGGGCTCAGGACGGCTCTGGAGTTGAAGAAGAAAAAGCAGGCTCGGGCCCAATCCGGGGGCTGAAAAGGAGCGGTATCGCCGCTACTCGCGCCATCTGATGACGGGAGTCATCTTGCCGTCGATCTCCATGGACCGGACCATGAAGGCGGCACCCGCCGGGGCAAGGAGATGGACACGTCGCTTGAGACGTCGTTTCATCGCAATTGCCTCACCGCGGATCACCGGGGTCGCGTGATCTCGGGGTGCCGTCTCGGTTGACCGCAATGACCCGAAAAACCGGCCCGGCCGGAGCCACCCGCACCCCGGGGAGGCTCGGGCCGGGGACGGTGTCGAGGAACATTGGACGCCGCCCGTGCTGCCGCTCGAGCAGCTCGAGCAGGTCTTTGTCGGAGATGAGAAATCGGTTGACGGCTTTCACGTCCGGCCGGCGGCCATCGACCATCTGCAGGTACTCCACCACCGGCGTGGTGTCCCAGAACCCGACGAAGAGAGCGTTCTGCTCCAGTACGGAGAGAATTGCCTCCCCCTGGTCGCGTCCACTCCAGTCGTCGGAGAGGTCCACCCGGGGGCCGTTCCAGGCGACCGCAGCGATGACGCCTGCCACCATCACGAACCGGAGGGCCGTGCGCCCACCACCGATGCGGCCGGATCGCTCGAGAAGTCCATCCAACCACTGATACCCGATCCCCACCCACAGCGCGCATATCAGATAAGCGCCGAGGAACATGGTGTCTTTGTCCACGACCCTGTAGTCGACGTAGAAACCAACGGTGATCGCGAACATCAGACCGAGGGCGACACCGGTCGATGCCCGACGGCGAACCAGGAGCACGGCGCCGACCACACCCGGGCCCACTCCGACGAAGAGAAAGGTCCGCCACAGCTCGGCGAAAAAGTGTCCGAACTCGGCCAGCAGGTCGGTCCCCGAGTAGGCCAGCATCTGCCCGGCGAAGACTCGTCCCGAGACCAACCACCACATCCCGGAGATTGTGGTCAGGTCCACGGGCACGAAGACGCCGCTCGAGTCGTATTGCCCGGCGTAGTTGAAGGCGGGACTCGTGAGATAGAGCAGCGGCAGATAGAGGTAGACCGAAAGACCGGCGATCAGGCCCGCCGCTGCGGCGGCCAACGAGCGCCAACGCAGCGCTTCGCGCGGTGCGGTGCCGAGAACGAACCACAGACATCCGGGCGCGAGCAGCACCGTTGCGACGTGGTTGCCGCTTGCCAGACCGACGGTGAACGTGGCGAGGGCCAGCCGCGCCGGCGTCGGGCTCTCCTCCCAGCGTAGGAGGAGGAGGAGAATGCCGGCCACGAGCGCGGTATGGAGGGTGTAAACCTCTGCAATCAGCGACATCGCCCAGAAGTAGCGGCTGGAGGCAAGCAGGCCGAGAGCCCCGGCCGAGGCCCAGGGGCCGACGCCGAGTCGGCGGAGAACGCGGTGGCCGAGAAAGATGGTGAGCGCCCCGCACACCGCAGACAGCACGTTCAAGCGCCAGCCCACATCGCCAAGCGGCAGCTCGCTCCAGACCCGGCCGACAATGAGGTACAGCGGATATCCGGTGGCGCGAAGGATGCCGCCGGTGGAGGCGGCGGTAGAGAGCTCGGCGCTGTCGAGGTTGTAGACGGTCGGCGCGGCGGTCATCAGATAGACGACGAA
>JARFRM010000126.1 GCA_029287235.1 Thermoanaerobaculales bacterium | reverse complement strand
GATCTACAACTCGGGTGAAATCGTGCCGCAACTCGAGGCCCGAGGCCACACCCTCCGCACCCACGTCGACACCGAGGTGATCCCCCACCTCTACGAAGAGTACGGCGTCGATCTGGTGGATCACCTCAACGGGATGTTTGCCTTCTGTGTCTGGGACGAGCCCCGCAAGACGCTTCTCCTGGGCCGCGATCGGACCGGGGAGAAGCCTCTCTACTACTGGTGGAACGATGGCCAGTTGGTTTTCGGTTCGGAACTGCGCGCCATCCTCGCCCACCCGCAGGCGCCCCGCGCCGTCGATCCGGTCGCCCTGCGTCGCTATCTGCTTCACGACTACTTCCCGGCCCCACTGAGCCCCATCGCGGGCATCCGTAAGCTGCCGGCAGGTCACGTGCTCACCGTCCGTGACGGCCGACTCGATGTCCGCTGCTACTGGGATCTGGCCAACTACTTCGTCCAGCCCGAGATCTCCGCGATGAGCCTGGCGGCCATCGCCGACGAGGTCGACCGGAGAATGTCGCTGGCGGTCAATCGACGTCGGCGCGCCGATGTCCCCGTCGGTGTCTTCCTGTCCGGCGGAATAGACTCATCTGCGGTGCTCGCCCACCTCGCCGACCAGATGGGGCCCGGCGTTCCGGCCTTCTCCCTCGGCCACACCGATCTCAATTTCGACGAGTCGAGATTCGCACGAGACACCGCCCGGTTCTTCAAGGCCGACTTCAACGAGTTGATCCTCACCGAGGACGATCTCGCCGACGGTCTGCGACGGGTGGCCGCCGGCTTCGACGAACCGCTCGGCGACGCATCCATCATCCCGACCCACCTGCTCTCGCTCTTCGCCGTGCAAAAGGTCAAGGTCGTGCTGTCGGGCGAGGGCGCCGATGAACTCTTCGCCGGCTACCCCACCTATATCGGCAACCGGGTCGCGGGCTGGTACCGCAAGATGCCTCCCGCCGTCCGCCGATCGTTGGTGGCCGGGATCCGGAGGCTTCTGCCCGTATCCATGGGAAATGTCAGCCCGGACTATCTCCTGAGCCGGTTCTCGGCCGCGGCGGAGCGCGAGCTCGTGGAACGGCACCACACCTGGTTCGGCAGTCTGCGTCCGGAACGCCACCCGGAGATTCTCTCCGAAGCGGTGATGGCGACCCTCGCCACCGACGATCCTTTCGGTTCGGCCCGACTCCGGGTCGAGGGCAAGAACCTCCCTGACCCCCTCTCGGTGCTGCTCTATTCCGACTTCACGATGTACCTGCAGGACGACCCCCTCACCAAGGTCGATCGGGCGACCATGCTCGCGTCTCTGGAGGCTCGGACTCCCTTTCTCGATCACGACTTCACCGAGTTCGTCGCCGGTATCCCGTCCAGGCTCAAGCTCCGGGGGATCACGACCAAGGCCATCCTCCGCCGTGCGGTCAAGAAACGGTTGCCCTCGGAGGTCCTGAAACGGCGGAAGCGTGGGTTCAACATCCCCTTCTCACGGTGGTTGCTCCACGGGCTCGGCGAACAACTCCGCGTTCGATTCTCGACCGAGAGAGTCGAGGCCCGCGGCCTCCTCGACCCGGTGGGGATGACCAACCTCATCGACGAGCACATGAATCGCCAAACCGATCACCGCAAGCCGCTCTTCTCGTTGCTCGCATTCGACCTCTGGTGTGACGCCACGTATGGCGAAGGCGCGCCCGTGCCCACTGCCGGTGGGACCACCGAAAGGTCGAACCCGGCAAGATGATCGCCGATCGCCACCCGCCCCTGCTCGTCGCGTGGGCCGTCGTCGTGGTCATGGGACTCGGCTGGGGTCTCGGCAGCTACGCCCTCATCGACCAGGACGAGGGGCGAAACGGCGAGGTGGCCCGCGAGATGGCCGAATCCAACGACTACGTCCTGCCTCACCTCAACGGTCTGCCCTACATCGACAAACCCGTGCTCTTCTTTGCGGCCGCGGCCGCAACCATGGAGATTCTCGGCCCGACCGAGTTGGCGGCCCGGCTCGTGCCGTTCCTGTGTGTCATGGCCACGGCCCTGCTCGTGGGATGGTGCGGCGGGCGGTGGTACGGCCGGGAGGCCGGTTGGGTCGCGGGTATTGCAGCAGCCTCGGCACCGTTGCCCCTCGCCTTTTCCCGCATCGTGATCCTGGACAGTCTGCTCGCACTGCTCGTGACCTCGGCCCTGCTCGCTTTCCACACCGCCATCGAGGCCCGTGTCGCCCGTCGGCCCGAACGCATGTGGACGCTCATCGCCTGGGCCGCAATCGGGCTCGGCATCCTGACCAAGGGTCCGGTGGCACTGGCGGTGCCGTTGATGGTGGCGACACCCTACGCTCTGTGGCGCCGCGCCTCCTGGGCGGTCTGGAATCCCGTGGGCCCCGTGCTGATGGCGGCATTGATCGCACCATGGGTGTTGTTCATGGAGGAGCGGCTCCCCGGGTATCTCCGCTATGTGGCCATCACCGAGACCTGGCAGCGGGTGAGCAGCGACGAGCTCCACCGTACGCAGCCGTGGTGGTTCTTCCTGGTCATCGCCGGCTTCGGGTTCTTCCCCTGGTGGCCCCTCGCCCTCGGCCGTCGTCGGTTGGACGGTGGAACCGATCCGCGGAGGGTGTTCGCGTTGCTGTGGTTGGCGGTGCCGCTGATCTTCTTCTCGTTGTCCCGATCGAAGCTGCCGCAGTACATCCTGCCGCTGATGCCCGCCGTCGCCCTGCTGTTGGCATCGCGCTGGAACTCCGGTCGGCGCCTGCCGCGACGAACGGCCATTGTCGGCGGGCTCGGTTGGCTCGTTCTCGGGGCTTCCATGGCGGCGGTCGGGTTCGGCGGCCTCGACGGCAGCCGTGTCGCGCCTCCGCTTCTCGCTGCGCTGTCGACGCCGTCGTTCGTCATGGCGGGGGTCTGTCTCGTGGCTGTGGCCTGGACCATCGCCGCCCTCCATCTCGGGCGCGGACCGTGGTTGGTCGCCTCCCTGAGCCTTCCCCTGGTCGCCCTTCCGGTTGTCCTCCAACCGGCCATCGTCACCCTCGCCGAGCTCCGCTCCGAGCGTGCTTTGGTCTCACTGATCCGGGCCGAACTCCCGGCCGAAACCGAGGTCGTGGGACTGAGGGCATGGCGACCATCGGTGTCGTTCTATCTCCGGCACCCCGTCCCGATCCTCAGCGATGACGGCGACGAACTCAGGAGCAACTATATCCTGCGGACCTATGATCGCTGGATCGACCCTGCGGGAATGCTCAGACCGGCGCCGCTCCTCCCGACGAGCCTGGCTCGCTGCGAGCAACCCCGTGTGCTTCTGGTCCACGCCAAACGAAAAGATCTCCAACAGACCCTTGAAGCTCGTGGATTGGAGAGGATCTGGACCGGACCCAAGATCCACGCGTTTTTCTGCGATCCGGACCGACCGCCGAGGACGCCCGCGGGCGATTTCGAGGCGCTCACGGACAGCCCCGTGTTCTGAGGCGCCCCTTTCCGGGGACGTGCGTGAATCGGGCTCCAACCCGGGCTCGTTTTTCGCCCTAGGAGCCTGTTGTGTAAAAAATCGGTGGCGCCTTTCGGGTGTCGTTTGGCCCATTTCCCGGCGTACTCTTGGCCCATACCACCAGTATGAACCTGCAAATCCTCCTAAAAAATGACCTCAAACGCCCCACCGAAATCGATCCACCATTCTTGCGCTACAGGCTCCCAGCCTGGCACATTCCTGCCGATCACATCTATAATGCACTCTTGGGAGTGTCATGATTCCGTCGGATCCCTCGGCAAACTTGCCTGGATTGTCAACCGAGAACCTCAAGCGACGCGACGATGGTGCGCCGAAAATTCGGGGTGCCACCGTTCGTCAGGACGGACTGCAGCCTCTGCTGAAATGCCTGGTCGTCTCACACAACGGCGACGTTCGATCACTCCTCGACTCCATGCTGAAGGTCCGCCGACACATGGTGATGACCTGTGACCATGTGGAAATTGGGGACATCGATTTCGCCGATTTCAACCCTCATCTCGCAGTCATCGATTGGCGGATGCCGGATGATCTGGCTCCCGAACTCGTGCAACGAATCCAGGGCGACGGCCGCCTCGCATCCACATGCCAGATCCTCGCCGTGGTCGATTCCCACTCGGGTTCGGAGATCTCGACGATCCTGGACAACGGGGTGTGTGACGTGTTGTCCGAACCCCTCGAACCGGCCGCGGTCGAAGCGAGGATACGGGTTCACGAACACATCGCGGCTGAGTTTCTGAAACTCGAAAAGGCTTACGCTGAGCTCTACCAGAGCCATGAACGGCTGCTGATCTCGTGCGGCGGTCAGAAGGACGGGCTTTGGGACGCCAACCTCCGCACCGGAGAGCTCATCCTGTCGCCCGAATGGGAGGATCTCATCGGTCCCGGCCCCCCCCGGCAAACCAACATGAGCGCCTGGCTCGAGTATGTTGATGAGGAGGATCGCGATCGGATTCGACAGCTCGTCGAGTCGGTGGAACGGGGCGAGCTTCAGTCGCTTGAGGAACATTATCGATTGATCGCGCAAGACGGCGTCTCCCGCCGTTTCGTGATGCGGGGTGAAACGGTTCGTGATGCCGGGGGCGACGCCAACCGATTGGTGTGTCGGCATACCGAGGTCACCGACGATCGCGTTGCCTTCGACGAGCCACGCACCAATCTCCTGGTCGATCCACTCACCCATCTCGCCAGCCGGACGGTGCTTCTGGATCGCCTTCGCCACGCATTCGCCCGGGCGACGCGGATGAAAGACAAGCCGTTCGCGGTGATCTTCTTCGACATCGACCGGTTCAAGACCGTCAATGACAGTCTCGGCCACCTCGTCGGCGACAAGCTCCTCATGGCCATCGCCGATCGCGTGCGGTCCATCTGCCGGCCCAGCGACACCGTCTGTCGATTCGGCGGGGACGAGTTTGTCATCGTGGCGGAAGATGTCGAGTCGGTCCGCGATGCGACCGGTATCGCCGGCCGCCTCCACGACGAATTTCAGATTCCCTTCCAGCTCGACGACTCCGAGGCCTACGCCACGGTCAGCACCGGGATCGCCATGTGGCACCCGGGCTACGAAAAGCCGGAAGATCTTCTTCGTGACGCCGACAACGCGATGTACCGCGCCAAGGACCTCGGTCGGAACCGTTACGCGGTCTTCGATGAAAAGATGCACGCCGAGGTGGTCGCAACCCTCGAGTTGGAGAACGACCTGCGGCGCGCCGTGACGCGAAGAGAGTTCCGGCCTTTTTACCAGCCCATCATCTCCCTCCACAAGGGCAACCTGGTCGGTTTCGAGGTCCTCGCGCGGTGGGACCATCCGACCCGAGGCTTGGTCCTTCCCGGAGATTTCATCCCGGCATCCGAGGAAATGGGAATCGCGGTCCAGATCGACCGGATCGTCGGAGATGAGGCCTGCCGCCAAATTCGGCCGTGGCAGGTCCAGTACCGTATGGACCCGCCGATCACCTTCAGTCTCAACATCTCGACCACCCAGTTCCTCCAGCTCGAGTTGGTCTCCAGAATCGACCACACCCTGCGCCAGAACGGTCTCTACGGTCGGGACATCAAGCTGGAGGTCACCGAGAGTGTCCTCATGGAAAACACCGAGCACGCGACGGCCATGCTCGATCAGCTCTCCGCCCTCGACATCGGTCTGAGCATCGACGACTTCGGCACCGGTTACTCCTCGCTGTCGTATCTCAAGAGATTCGAGATTGACTCGCTCAAGATCGACTACTCGTTCGTGACCAAGATGCTCGATGACGTGGACTCGTTGGAGATCGTCCGTACGATCATCGACCTCGGTCGAAACCTCGGCAAGACAACCATCGCAGAGGGCGTGGAGAACGATGCTCAGCTCGAGGCGCTCCGTGAGATGGGCGTCGACCAGGTCCAGGGGTTTTACATCGCCAGACCCATGCCGGCGGAGGACGCCATCGAGCTTCTCGATCGCATCCACCTCTCGAGGAACCACCTGCAGACCCTCCTGGTCGACAAGCTTGTCGCAGAGCAGAGCGCCACCTTCGACGAAGATTGAACCCCGCCTCTTCGATTTCCTTGAACCCACCGAGGGAAAATTCCACCACGCTTGTGTTAAGGTGATGAACGGCACAAAGCAGGAGTCAGGTAGGTCTCGCAACCCAGGTCACGGACCGGCGAAGGGATGCGCATTGCGACGAAACTCGAGCGGCAGAAACGGCACCGCATCGAAACCGAGTCCGTTGTGTCCTTCAAATGCAAAATTGAGATTCATTCTGCCCATCGTAGGTCATCCCGATTCGCCCTCGGGCGATCTCGGACCTGCCGATATACACGACGGGTATCTTGGTGAACCAACCAAAGAGGAGGGGGAGATGAGCCATTTTTCTTCACACCGGCTGTGGACGACGGGTAAGATCGTTTTTGTTGCAGCCATCATCGGTCTCTTCGCCATTCCCGGCGAAGCCTTCGAGCTGTCGGGGTCATCCGGCAAGTACACGCTCAACCTCGACATCACCTTGTCGTACGGCGCCAGGTACCGCGTCCAAGAGCGCGACATGTCGATCATCAGCCCGTTTGAGGGCGGCACGGCCTACTCGGTCAACGGTGACGACGGCGACCTCAACTTCGACAAGGGAATCGTCAGCAACACTCCCAAGGCGACGGTCGATCTGAGCTTCGCCTACGATCTCGGCTCCAACTACAGCATCGGGCTCTTCGCCCGCGCCTCGGCCTTTTACGACTTTGCCCTCATGGGAAGCTGTTGCGAGCGAACCGAGCTCACCGATGAGGCCCTCGACTGGGCGGGCAGCCGGACCGAACTCCTCGATGCCTACCTGTGGTGGCAGTTCCCCATCGGCGAGATCCGCGTCGGCTCTCAGGTTCTCAACTGGGGCGAGAGCACCTTCATCCAAGGGGGCTTGAGCGTCATCAACCCGGTTGACGTCTCCGCGCTGCGGGTTCCGGGCTCCGAGCTCCGCGAGGCCTTCAGACCCGTCGGCATGGTCTGGGCCTCGTTCGACCTGTCAAGCAACCTCTCCGTCGAGGGTTTCTACGAGTACGAGTGGGAGCCCATCGTCATCGACCCGCCGGGGACCTACTTCTCGACCAACGATTTCGCCGGTCCCGGCGGTGAAGACGTCTTTCTGGCCTTTGCCGACTTCCCCGACACCGGCGAGCAACCCTTCTTCATGGGGCCCGACAGGGACACTCTGTATCCGTATCCGTTTATGAGCGTGCCCCGCGCTGATACTCAGGAAGCCAAAGACGGCGGACAGTACGGTCTTGCGCTGAGGTGGTACCTCCCGAGCCTGGGCGGGACCGAGTTCGGCCTCTACTACATGAACGTCCACAGCCGGCTGCCGACCATCAACGGCATCACCGGGACCCAGCAGGCGGCCGGACAGGGACTCGCGGCGGTGCCCGGTATTGCGTTGGCCATGTACGCCTACCTCGGTGTCGCACCCGGAGTCAGCGACGAGGCCGACGCGGCCGCTGCAGCCGCCGCTCAAGCTGGGGTGACGTCGATTTACGCCCAGTCCGCCAACTGGTACACGGCCTACCCCGAGGACATGAAACTCTACGGTCTCAGCTGGAACGCCCAGCTCGGCACATCGGGAATCGCCTTCCAGGGCGAGGTTTCCTACCGCCAGGACGCGCCGTACCAGGCTGACGATGTCGAAGTGCTCTTCGCCGCGCTGTCGCCAATCTCGGCCGGTCTCGCGGCGGTCAACCAGGTCGCGCCCGGCGGGCTCGGTTTCGAGGAGGAGGTCATCGGCTACCGGCGTCTCGATTCCTCGCAGCTCCAGTTCACATTCACCAAGATATGGTCACGACTGCTCGGCGCCAACCAGGCCGTTCTGGTCGGCGAGTTCGGTTTCAACAAGGTCTGGGACATGCCGTCCAAGGATGAGCTTCGGTTCGACGGTCCGGGCACCTACACCAGCGGCAACCCGCTCATGTCGCTCCCGGGAGGCGCTCACGCGGGCAAGCCCTACGAGCTGCCCGAGCACTTCGCCGACGATTTCTCGTGGGGATACAGGCTCGCCGGCCGTCTGACCTACAACAACGCCATCGGTGCGTGGTCCCTGTCTCCGAGGTTTGCATGGGCGCACGACGTCGACGGCGTCACTCCCGGACCCGGCGGCAGCTTCATCGCAGGTCGGATGGCAGCCACCGTCGGCATCCAGGCCGGCTACCAGAACGCCTGGCAGATCGACCTCAGCTACACCAGCTTCATGGGAGCAAGTCGATACAACCTCATCAACGACCGCGATTTCATCGGCGGTTTTGTCAAGTACTCGTTCTAGGAGAAGGGAGAGAATCATGCGTATGAACCCGAAAACCACCCTCGGCCTCGCGCTGATGTTCGTGATCTGTTCGACGGCAACCGTGTGGGCCGGGCTGTCGCCCGAAGAAATCGCCAAGCTCGGCAATGAACTCACACCATTGGGCGCTGAAAAGGCGGGCAACGCCGACGGAACCATCCCCGAGTGGACCGGCGGGATCACCGAGTTCCCGGCCGGATACGAACCCGGAAAGCACTATGTCGACCCATATGCCGGCGATGCGGCCATGTTCACCATCACCGCGGCCAACATGGCGACCTACGCCGACAAGCTCACCCCCGGACAGCAGGCCCTGCTCAAAGCCTATCCCGACACCTATGAGATGAATGTCTACCCGACCCACCGCAGCGCCGCACTGCCGCAGCGGATCTACGATATGACGATCAAGATCGCGGCCACCGCGGAGCTCACTGAAGGCGGCAACGGCATCACCGGCGCCATCAACGGCATCCCCTTCCCGATCCCCAAGAACGGTCACGAGGCGATCTGGAATCACCTGGTGCGCTACCGCGCCGACAGCGCCGCACGCGACATTGCCCAGGCGGCGCCGACCCGGGGCGGCAGCTATACCCTGGTCCAGTTCCACGACGAGTTCTACATGCAGTACAGCATGGAGGGCATGACCGAAGAGAAGCTCAACAACCGGATCTTCTTCTTCAAACAGGAAGTGATGGCCCCTGCCCGTCTGGCCGGTGGCATTCTTCTGGTCGCCGAGACCATGGACCAGGTCAAGGAACACCGCAACGCGTGGCTCTACAACCCGGGTCAGCGGCGGGTTCGCCGTGCGCCCAACGTGGCGTATGACAACCCCGGCACCGCGGCCGACGCCATGCGGACCTCGGATCAGTTCGACATGTACAACGGCGCGATCGACCGCTATGACTGGAAGCTCGTGGGCAAGAAGGAAATCTACGTTCCCTACAACTCCTACAAGCTCCAGGACCCGAGTGTGAAGGTCAGGGACATTCTCACCCCCCTCCACATCAACCAGGCTCTCGTGCGCTACGAGCTGCACCGGGTCTGGGTCGTCGATGCGACCCTCAAGGAAGGCTCCCGCCACATCTACAAGCGGCGAACCTTTTATCTCGATGAGGACAGCTGGCAGATCGTGGTGGTCGATGCCTACGACAAGCGCGACCAACTGTGGCGCGTCTCCGAGGGCCACGCCATGACCTACTACGATGTGCCGTTCCTCTGGACCTCGCTCGAGGTCCACACCGACCTGCAGGCCGGACGGTATCTGGCCATCGGTCTCAACAGCGAAAACCCGCCGTACCAGTTCGGAATCAAACGTTCGCTCGAGGACTACACCCCGGCGGCGCTGCGTCGCTCGGGCAAACGATAAGATACGAGTCCCATGCGGACGGACCGCGACCGGTCCGTCCGCATTTCTCAACCCAACCGACCGGGAGAAAAACATGAACACCACCCCATCGGGCATTGACTTCGCCCGCCGGACCCGGCGTCATGAAACCAAGGGCGGGCCGTTTCGCAGGACCACCATCGCCGTCCTCTTACTCGTCGCGCTCGTGTCATCCTCGGGCGCCGTGACGGCTCAGGATGCCGTCGCGGAGATCTCGGTCATGGCGCCGCTGGCGCCAAAGTCACTCATGCTCGACGCGGTGGCGCTTGATGACCGGTTGGTGGCGGTCGGAGAGCGCGGTCACATCCTGATCTCGACGGACAACGGTGCGACCTGGCGGCAGATAGAGGTCCCCACCAGGGCCATGCTGACCGCCGTGGCATTTGTCGACAACGAGGTGGGAGTCGCGGTCGGCCACGACTCGGTGATCCTCCGCACCACCGACGGCGGCGAGACCTGGGACCTGGTCTTCAGCGCCCCCGAGGACGAGGCGCCCTTTTTTGAGGTCTGGTTTTCCGATGAGGTCAACGGCGTCGCCATCGGCGCCTACGGCAGCCACTTTCAGACGACCGACGGAGGTCTGACCTGGGATTTCGAGCCCATCGGCGACACCGATTGGCACCTCCACGAGGTCGCGCGAGCCGGCAACGGTAAACTCTATCTCGCCGCCGAAGCGGGATTCGTCTACCGTTCAGATGACGGCGGAGGCACCTGGATCGAGCTGACTTCTCCCTACGAAGGTTCGTACTTCGGTGTGCTTCCCCTCGAGGGCGATTCGGTTCTCCTTTACGGTCTCCGCGGTCATCTCTTCCGATCCGACGACGCCGGCGAGAGCTGGTTGGAAATTCCGACCGGAACCGTTGCCCTGCTCACCAACGGCATCAGACTTTCGGATGGGACGATCATCATCGTCGGTCTGGGCGGGGCGGTCCTGGCCTCGTCCGATGACGGTCAGAGCTTCACCTTCCACCAACAGGCGGGTCGCCGCGGAATCTCTGCCATTGTCGAAACAGCCGATGGGTCGCTCCTGCTGGTTGGTGAGTTCGGGGTCCGCACGGCGACCATCGCCGAGCTCACGGCCGCCGAGGACTGAGGGGGAGAAGACGATGAAAGAACTTCTGGAAAACCTGGTCTTCCGTCACCGCAAAGCGGTCGTCGTGCTCTTTCTCGTGTTGACGGTCTTCATGGCCTGGCAGGCTTCTCACCTCAAGATCGACGCCGGCTTCGCCAAGCTCCTGCCCCTCAAACACCCATACATGCAGACCTACCTCGAGTACCGCGAGGCCTACGGCGGCGCCAACAAAATCGTCATCGCCATCAAGGCAAGGGAGGGTGACATCTTCACTCCCGAGTTCTTCGAGGTCCTCGCCGAAGTCACTGACGAGGTCTTCTTCGTGCCCGGTGTCGACCGGACCCGAGTCATGTCGCTGTTCACGCCCAACGTCCGCTTCACCGAGGTCGTCGAAGACGGCATCGCGGGCGGTAACGTCATCCCCGCGGATTTCGAGCCGACCACCGAGGGGCTCGCCAAGGTCCGGGAGAACATCCTCAAGTCCAACTACATGGGTCGTCTCGTCGCCAACGACTTCTCGGCCGCCATCGTCGTTGCCGAGCTCCTCGAGGTCAACCCCAACACCGGCGAGAAGACCGATGTCATCGACATGGCCGCCCAGTTCGAGGCCATCCGTACTAAGTACAGCGCCCACCCGGTCGGATTGGAGTTCGACTATCACATCATCGGCTTCGCGAAGGCCATTGGCGACATCGCCGCCGGCGTGGCGCGGGTCGTGCTCTTCTTCCTGATCGCTTTCGTCATCACACTGATCTTCGTCTGGTTCTACTCCCAGAGCCTCAAGCTCACTCTCGTGGTCGTCGGCTGCTCCTTCATGGCGGTGATCTGGCAGCTGGGGATCCTCACCCTACTCGGATTCGGCATCGACCCCATGTCGATCCTGGTGCCGTTTCTGGTCTTCGCCATCGGGGTCAGCCATGGCGTCCAGATGATCAGCGCCTTCCGCGCCGAGGTCCACGGTGGCGCCGACAGCCTGGCCGCCGCCCGTTCGTCGTTCCGCCGGCTACTCGTCCCCGGCGGCATCGCCCTGCTGTCCGACACCATCGGTTTCATCACCATCATGTTCATCGAGATCCGGATGATCCAGGAGATGGCCATCACCGCCAGCCTCGGTGTCGCCATCATCATCCTCACCGATCTGATTCTGGTGCCCGTGCTGCTGTCCTTCGTCCGTCTCGACGAGCGCTATCTGGACAAGATGGCGGACCGCGTCACCCACATGAATCGGGTCTGGGTCCCTCTGGCCAGGGTGGCGACCTCCAGGGTGGCGACAGCCATCATCGCGATCGCGGCGGTGCTCTTTGTCGGCGGCAGCTGGAAGGCGAGCCAGATCAAGATCGGCGATCTCCACGCCGGCGTCCCCGAGCTCCGGCCCAACTCGGTCTACAACATGGACACCGACATCATCACCGGCAACTTCGCCATCGGCGTCGATGTCATCACGACGATCATCGAGACCCACCCGGAGGCCTGCACCCAGTACGAGATCATGAACGTCATCGACGACTTCGAGTGGGCCATCCGCAACGTGGACGGGGTCCAGTCGGTCTTCGGCATCGGGATGGTGGCCAAGATCATCAATGCCGGTTGGAACGAGGGCTCGCTCAAGTGGCGTGAGCTACCTCGCAACCCGTCGACCATGGCCCAGGCGGTCACCTACATCGACACCTCCACCGGGTTGCTCAACGGCGAGTGCAGCGTCATGCCGGTCTACATCTACACCATCGACCACAAGGCCGAGACCATCGACCGTGTGGTGGCCGCGGTCAAGGCTTTCAACGACGAGCACGGCTCGGATGATCTCAAGTTCCGGCTCGCCACCGGCAACGTCGGGGTGATGGCAGCCACCAACGAGGCGGTCTCAGCGGCCCAGTTCCCGATCCTCATGTGGGTCTTCGCCGCGATCATTCTGCTCTGCCTCGTCACCTTCCGGTCGGTGAAGGCGACATTGAGCATCGTCATCCCGTTGAGCCTGGTTTCGATCCTCGCCTACGCCCTCATGGCCTACCTCGAGATCGGGCTCAAGACCTCGACGCTGCCCGTCGTCGCCCTCGGCGTCGGCATCGGCGTCGACTACGGCATCTATATCTACAGCCGGTTCAAGAGCTTCCTCGGCGAGGGCCTGGACATTCAGGAAGCCTATCTCGAAACCCTCAAGGTCACCGGGGCCGGGGTCATCTTCACCGGAATCACCCTGGCGATGGGCGTCGCCACCTGGATCTTCGCCCCGATCAAGTTCCAGGCCGACATGGGAATCCTGCTCACCTTCATGTTTCTGCTCAACATGGCCGGCGCCATCATCCTGCTTCCGGCGCTGGCGTGCTGGCTCAAGCCGAAGGGTTAGCGAAGTTCTTAATTTTGAACTCTTAATTCTCAAGTACATCGCAAGGTACAGATCGGACCGGCGGCCTCGGGCCGCCGGTCTTGTTTTCGGTGAGCGGGCGCAAAAAGGGCCCGGGCTCACCCGTAGGGCGAACCCGGGCTTCCTGCCATTCGTCCACGCTCAGGGCACGGTGGTGGACCACCGCGAGGTGTTACCGGTCTCGAACCCGTCGAGAAAGATGGAAATGGGCTCGATGGCGATCTTCAGTCGGCCCTCATCGGGGGGGATTCCAAAGAGCTCGCGGTAGGCGACTGCGGCCTCGCCATTGGCGTTCATGGCGACGGACAGGCCGCCGGCCGCCTCGGCATGGTTGATATCTCCCGCATCCAGGGTCTCGCAGAGCCACGTCGGAAAGAACATTGGGCTCAGAGGCCCGCAGTTTCCAGCGGCAGGCCAGGACAGTCCACCGAGGGGTCGTGCGATCTTGAGATCCAGGTCGCCCGAGCTCGCGTCTTGATACACAATGACCGGGTTCCCTCCATCATCGATCTCGATGTCGATTCCCGAGGGCATGGCGCCGGACCCCATGTCGTCGATTCCTTCGCACCGGTACCAATCAAAGGGTCCGCAATTGCCATCTGTCCCAGCCACGTAGGTGGCCCACTCCAGCGACTCCGTCGTCGCGTTGCGGTAGGCCAAGTGCCGTTCGGTAATGGACGCAATTCCCAGCGAAATATACTCACCTGTATCGTTGCCCGGATTGGTGATCGCATGGCATATCCATTGGTCGGAACCGTTACAGCCCTGCCCTCCGCTTCCAACCCGATACCCCCATATCGGGAATGTGTCCGTTTCTTCGGCGGTGAAGAACGCCATGTGAACCGACCCAGAGTCCTCTACATAGATATCCAAAAAGTCGCCAACCCCAGCCCCACCATGGAGGTGGCTACACTGCCACATTCCCGCGGCGTTCCCCTCTCCGCAGTTTCCCGTTCCTAGGGGGTTTGCCCGTGTTGCGTATCTCACGTTCTTGTCCCCGGTCAATTCCACCTGGTAGAGAACGTGGGGGTTCCCAACGAGACGGTGACACCCAACGGCAGTCCTCGTACCGTAGTGGTACCCGAGCCCGGTATCGCCCAACTCCACAATGTCTGCGTTGTAGGTGAACACACCGGTCGCTCTGTCAATCTCGCCCTCAACCACCTTGAGCGATCCGGTGGTCACATCGTGGTAGCTGATGTAGAGCGATGCGACCGGGCCCGTGCCGCAGACGGTGATGGAGCTGTTCTTGCCGACCACGCCGTCGGAGTCGAGCACCTGGCACTCCCAGGTGTTACCGGGACCGCAGTTGCCGTTCGGGGCACCGGTCCTCGCCAACCAGAGATCGCCATCGACACCCTCGTAGTAGCTGATGTAGGTGTGGCCGGTCTCGGGGTCCGTCGCCACCGAGACGTTGTAGCCGACCTCCCTGGTGGCGTCGATGGTTTCGATCAGCCAGTCCGACGCAGGGGACGACATCTCGCCACCTGCAGGCTCGGTCGCGAGCAAAACTCCCGAGCTCAGCGCCAGCACAAACATCGTGCCGATCAGCGATCGTATGATCCGAAACCTTCTCATGACCTCTCCTTTCGAGTCACCCCTCGTCGGCAAGCCCGAGCGTCCTGCCCTCACTCTCGGTCACGGTAAGGTGGTGGTCCACCTGTCGGTGCCACCGGATTCGAACCCGTCAGCGAAGATGATCCTGGGCTCCACTGCCACCTTGAGTCGGCCCTCATCGAGGGGAATTCCAAAGAGCTCACGGTACGCGACGGTGGCCTCGCCGTTGGCGCTCATGGCGACGGACAGGCCGCCGACCGCCTCGGCATGGTTGATGTCTCCCGCATCCAGGGTCTCACAGAGCCACGTGGAGAAGAACGACGGGCTCAGCGGACCGCAGTTCCCTGCCGCGCCCCACGGCAGAGCCTCGAGCGGTCGTGCGATCTTGAGATCCAGGTCGCCCGAGCTCGCGTCTTGATACACAATGACCGGGTTCCCTTCATCATCGACCTCGATGTCGATCCCCGCCGGCGAGGTCCCGGGACCGATGCCTTCGATCCGCTCACATTGCCAGGTGTCGTAGTACGGGCCGCAGTTGCCGTTTGGGGAACCGACCCACCTCGCCCACTCCAACGTGTCGGTGTTCTCGTTGCGATAGGCGAGGTGCGGAAGGCTGTTGTCACCCAGGACAAACGCGAGATAGTCCCCCGTGTTCTGTCCCCCGTTTCGCACCTCGGTACAGTCCCAGAGATCGGAGTTGTTGCAGTTCCCCCCCGACGCCACCATGTGGGCCAGGATCGGAAAAGTGTTGGTGCTGAAGCTGCTGTGGAAAGCGATGCTCGGGTTGCCCCCGAGATCGACGTCGATGGCGATGAAGTCTCCGACGCCCTGTTCGACGTAGACGTGACTGCACTCCCAATCGTTCTCGGCGGCGCCTTCACCACAGTTGCCCGTGCCGGGAGCGACCCGGGTCGCGTACTTGATGCCCTGCAGGGCGCCCACATCGATCTGGTAGGCGATGTGGGGCGTTCCCGAGCTGCCGACAACGATCGCCGTGTGCTTTCCAGTGAAGATCCCACTGCCGGGATCCCCTCGATCGAGAAAATGGATCTGCTTCGTGAGGTTCCCGGTCGCCCTGTCGATCGTGCCCTCGATCACCTTGAGGGCACCGTTGGTAGCGTCGTAGTAGCTGACGTAGTAATACCCGATTGGTCCAACCCCGCCGATCGCGATGGAGTTGTACTTGCCGACAACGTCACCCAAGTCCAAAACAAAACAGCTCCACGAGTTCGATGGCCCACAGTTGAAGTGCGGCCCATTCGGCTTCGCCAACCAAAGCCCCCCGTTCTCCCCGTCGTAGTAGCTGATGAAGGAATGACCGGTCTCGGGGTCCGTCGCCACCGAGACGTTGTAGCCCACCTGCCTGGTCGCGTCGATGACATCGACCAGCCAGTCCGAAGCCGGCGCCGACATCTCGCCCCCTGCAGGCTCGGTCGCGAGCACGACTCCCAAGCTCATCGACAGCACAAGCATCGTGCCGATCAGCGACCATACGATCCGAAACCGTCTCATGATCTCTCCCTTCCAATCCCCATCGCGAATGCTCCCGGGCGTCCTGCCATTCGATCACACTCAGGGCACGGTGGCGGACCACCGCGAGGTGTCACCGGACTCGAAACCGTCGAGGAAGATGGAAATGGGCTCCAGCGCGATCTTGAGCCGGCCGTCCGTCGGAGGGGTTCCCCAGACCTCGCGGTAGGCGACCGCGGCCTCGTCGTTGGCGTTCAGGGCGATGGACAACCCTCCGACGGCCTCTTCGTGCGACAGGTCGCCCTCCTCCAGGGTGTCGCAGAGCCACATGTATTCCATGAAAGCGCTCAACGGTCCGCAATTCCCCCCCGAGCCCGGCAACCCACCGACTGGCCACGCAATCTTTAGGTCCTCGTAGCCAGACTCCAGGTCCTGGTAGGCGATGATCGGGTCGCCGTCACCATCGGTCTTCATGTCGATCCCCGCCGGCGAGGTCCCGGGTCCGATGTCGTCGATCCACTCGCATTGATAGCTGTCGTCACCGGGACCGCAGTTGCCCAACCCGGGTCCCACATAGCTGGCCCACTCCAGGGAATCCGTCGTCTCGTTGCGGTAGGCCAGGTTCTTGACGCCGCCGGTGGCGATCTCAAACGACAGGTATTCTCCGGTGTCGTTGTTGGTGTGCATGATTGGCGCACAGGTGAAAGTCCCGGAGCTGCAGCTGCCTCCGGACCCCACATCGATCGCGATCACCGGGTGGGCGTTGGCGCCGGCAGTGGTCGAGAACGCGATGTTCGTCACCCCGCCGGGACCCACATCGATGTCGAGATAGTCGCCGATACCGTCCTCGATGTGGACGCTCTCGCACTGCCAGGCGTCCAACGCCGAACCATAACCGCAGTTTCCGGTTCCGGGCGCCACCGGGTAGGCGTGCTTGACGGATCTCGTT
Source organism: Thermoanaerobaculales bacterium (assembly GCA_029287235.1). Lineage (GTDB taxonomy): Bacteria > Acidobacteriota > Thermoanaerobaculia > Thermoanaerobaculales > Sulfomarinibacteraceae > JAHECW01. Next base: position 1,091 of record JARFRM010000126.1, on the reverse strand, counting down.
GCGCTGGCGAACGTGACCTGATAGGCGATCTCCGGGTTCCCCGACGCGTTGATGGTCACCGAGGTCCGGGTCCCTTTGCGGATGCCGGACCCAGCCGGGTCACCGGGATCGACGGTGTAGCTCTCCGCCGTCAAGAGATCTCCCGTCACCCGGTCGAATCTCCACTTCGCCAACTTGAGGTTCCCGAGTGACTCGTCGTAGTAACTGATCCACACCGCTGCAATCGTCCCGGTCCCACCCACGGCAATGGAGCTGGCCTTCCCGACAGCGCCGGAGGTCGCAACCACCCGACAGTCCCATTGGTTCCCTGGCCCGCAATTGCCCGAGGGAGCGCCGGTCCGCGCCAACCAGAGATCGTTCTGGTCGTCGTCGTAATAGCTGATGTAGATATCGTCTGTGATGGGATCCGTGGCCACCGCAACATCTTGGCCGACCTCCCTGGTCTGATCGATGGTGTTGATGAGCCACTCGCTGGCCGGAACACGTTCCGGACCCTCGGCGCCGCACGGCTGCGAGGCTGCTGCCAGAACGATCACTGCACACATCAACGACCACGAGACCTTTCTGTTCTTCTTCACGATGACCCCTTCCTGTCCGACGTCACAACCGATGCGCGCCGTGTTTCGAGCCTGTCACCAGTTGTCGGCCGAACTGCTCTATCGACTGACTTCCCGATGCTCGGAACCGGTACCGTGTTGCCCTAATAAACCCGGAAACCGAGTAAAGCGCACAAAACGGGAGCGAAATCGGTCTTCGCGACGTTCCGATACAATGATGGGAAGGACACGGTTCAGATCGAGATCAAACCTAAACGGACCGCAACGCAAAGGACTGCGAAAGTGGATCGCCAGGAGCTCGAATCGACCGCCACTTTGATCCAGCGCATCCAACAGGGTGACGATCTGGCGAGGAGTGTCCTCATCAAGCGTTGCCTGCCCGCGCTGCGGCATTGGGCTCACGGCCGATTGCCCGCCTATGGCCGCGATCTCGCCGATACGGATGATCTCGTACAAACGACGTTCCTCCGGGCTCTGGGCGGTCTCGAGCGCTTTCGCCCTGAGCGTGAGGGCGCCTTTCTCGCCTACCTGCGC
>JARFRM010000275.1 GCA_029287235.1 Thermoanaerobaculales bacterium | reverse complement strand
GTGGGGCGGGCTTCCAGCCTGCCCTTCAGAGACCTTGAAGCTGTACGGACGTCACCACGAAGTCAGACATCCTCCAAGCAAGCGATTGCCAACTCTCCATTGCGATGGTGCGATCCGGCTTCGCCTACGGCTACGGCTACTACGGCTACGCCGTGACAGGTGGAATCTGCGTCAATCTGCGTGATCTGTGGGTTGCAGCTCTGTGCGACGAGCGAGGAACGAGCAACGAGCAACGAGCAACGAGAAACGAGAAACGAGAAACGAGTAACGAGCATCCGCTCAGGCGCTGGTTTCAGCTCTCGAGCGTGTAGAGCACCTTCTTCTCGCCCTTCTTCTTGATCCGCTTCTCGAAGTGCTTGATGAGCTTGTCCTTTCGTAGGAAGAGCTTCTTGAGCTCTTGAGAGGTGAGGTAGGGCTCGAGCCGTTCACGGATCGTGTCGTCGTCGACGGTCTGCAGGGCGTTCCAGAGCCCGCGTTCGCAGAGATTGAGCTCGTCGACCCCGAAGAGGACAGATGTCTCCCTGAAGGCGCGAGTGTGATCGATGAGCCAGAGGTTCCAATTCTCATCGATGAGCAGGTTTCCCTGGTTGCGATCGGTGTTCGCGATGAGGGCATCGAGAACCCACATCACACCCTTCTGTTGCCACCAGTGGTTCTTGTCCGGCGGTCTCAACCGGCCCTTTTCGAGCAGGATGTCCTCGGGAGTCGTCCCTTCCATCCAGATCTGAACCGAGCCCTCGGCGCCATCCACCCTCCGGGCGACCGTCGGTGGAATGCGTCCGATCCCGAGGAGCTCGTTCAGCTCGAATGCGGCGACCTCGAAAATGCAGGAATCGCGATACTTCACGACCATCCGGAGGGAGCCCGTCTCCTCCTTTTCGGTGACGTTGATCACCCTCAATACGGCGTGAAAACGGGTCTTCCGGTGCTCGAGGACGAGCTTGATGTTGTTGGCCACACCTCGGCTCATCAGCTCCCGTTTGATGATCTTGCCGGTTCGAAGCGCCTCGAGGATGGAGGCGGTGTCCTGGAAGGGGAGTGGCTTCCCTTCGATATCGCGGTAGACATAGTCGGTGGGGTAGAGAGTGTCCTGTGCGGGGGCCGACTGCGCCTCGGTGGTTGCGGAGGCGCCGGTTGTGACGCAGCCTCCGCCGGCCACGAGGAAGCCGGTCGCGATACAGGCGGACACGACTGTGGCGAGACGCAGATTTTCCGGGTTCATGGACCCAGCTTAGCAGACCAAATCTCAGTACCAGGAGAGGAGCCGCACCTCGATGTCGGGGTTCGACGCCACGATCTCCGAGAACCGGTCGATGTCGCTCATGCCTCCCTTGCCGCGGTAGTGGTAGGGATAGACGATCCGCGGTGCAAACTCGAGGACCGCATCGGCGGCGCGCTCCACCGTCATGGTGTACGGCAGGTTCATGCACACGAAGGCGGCGTCGATGTTTTCCAGCGCCCGCATTTCGGGGATGTCCTCGGTGTCGCCGGCGATGTAGATCCGTTTTCCGCCGATGGTGACGACATAGCCGTTGTCCCGGCCCTGGGGGTGGAATCCCTGTCGCTCTTCAGTCAGGTTGTAGGCAGGGACGGCTTCCACACGGATGCCGCCGACTTCGAAGGTCTCCCCGTTGGCGACGATGGCCAGTTCACCCGGCACACCCTCTCCGAGCTTCTCCGCGACCGTTGGGGGCGCGACGATCCGGGTGGTGTCGGTGCTCACCGCCATCATGGTTTCAGCGCTCGTATGGTCGCCGTGGATGTGAGTGATGAGAATGATATCCGGGGAGTCGAAGTGCGCGAAAGCTCCGGAGTCGCCCACCGGATCGACATAGACGACCTCGTCGCCCGTTGTCATGACGAAGGTGGCGTGGTTGATCGGGTGGATGGTCAGTTCGCCGTTGGCCGTCTTGATAGTGTCCTTGCCGAGCTCGGCAAGGGCGCCCACGGGGGCGAAGATCATGATGCCCGTCACCAGTGAAGCGATGGAGAGGGTCCGGATGTCCATGTACTGCCTCCTTTATCTTGTCCAACCGAGGGTGGGTGGTCTTTAGTCCCAGCCCGGGACCCGGCGTTGACCGAGGGGGATGAGGTGACCGGCGGTGAGCAGGAGAAGCGCTCGTTCCCCGTGTGCCACTGCGCCGTTCGCGAGGAGCCGGTGAAGGGCTGCGACAACCGCGGCGCTTTCAAAGCTGGCGGCGACTCCGATCCGGCCGCAGTCCGCAAATCTCGCGAGAATCTCCTCCTCGCTGACGGCGACCGCGGTTCCGGCGGACTCCCGGATGGTGCGCAGAATACCGTGTCCCATGATCGCGCCGGGGACGTCGAGACCGTCGGCGATGGTGCCCTCGGACTCCACCGGCCGAACGTCCTCCAGCCCCGCCTGGAAAGACTCGACCACCGGTGCGCAGTTCTTTCCTTGGACAGCCACCATCCGCGGCAGCCGGTGGCGGGCGGGGTCGATCTTTCCGAGACCGATGAGCTCCTGGAAGGCCTTCCAGATTCCAACCAGACCGGTGCCGCCGCCGGTGGGGTAGAGAATCCAGTCGGGCAGGTTGTCGGCGCCGCATTGCTGAAAGATCTCCAGCCCCATGGTCTTTTTGCCCTCGAGCCGACCGGGTTCGAAGAAGGTCGACATGTCGACATAGGCGCCTGATGCAAGCTCGGCAGCGGCGTCTTCGCGCATCTTCCTGCCCGCGGCGGCGATGTTTGAGCCGTGAAAACGGACCTCGGCGCCGAAGTAGCGTGCTTCTCGGTGATAGAGGCCGTCCTCATAGCCTTCGGGCATGTAGACCAGACAGCCGGGGAGGCCGAGGCGGGCCGAAAACAGGCTCGCGGCGACGCCGGCGTTCCCCTGGGTCGGCAGGCAGAACCGTTGTGCACCGCAGGCGGTGCCGAATGCGACTCCGACGGCGAGACCCCGGTCCTTGAAGCTGCCGGATGGGTTGGTTCCTTCATTCTTGGCCAGGACCGTGATCCCCGCCTCCCGGCTCCACGGCTCGAGCTCGACGATCGCCGTCAGCCCGACGTCCGAGGCGAAGGACGGTTCGGGACCCACAACCGGCAGCAGTTCGGAGAAAGACCAAACGCCCTTCTCTCGCGCCGGTTCACCGAGCTCGACCTGATCGAGGACGTACTCGACGACAACGGGTTTCCCCGGAGGCGGGCAACAGGAGCAGAGGCCGATGGGGCGTCTGAATCCAGCGGTCTCGACCTCTTGACCGCTCGCGGAGCACACGAGGCGTTTGATCTTCGGGTTGATCTGCAATCCGGTGTCCTTCGTCATCGTTCCTCCCGCGGGCATTATGGCCGAATCGCGGCCAACCCGCGCCGCACTTCCCTCGTACGAGTAAGTATCCGGGTTCGACCCTGTCTCTTATACACATCTGACGCTGCCGACGAGGTGTCAC
>JARFRM010000243.1 GCA_029287235.1 Thermoanaerobaculales bacterium | reverse complement strand
TCAGGGTCCAGCTCCGCCCCGAGAAGGCCGGGTCCGAGCTGCTCAGATTGAGCATCCTCAATCCTGCCGGGAAACAGGTCGCGCGGGTGGTCTTCGCGACCATCAACGACCGACGTGGCAAGAGCATCCTCTCCATCCGCGACCAGGAGACCATCGGGATGGAGCTGCGGCAGAAGCGGCTGATGACCGTGATCCACCTCTTCCTGATCCACCGCTACAAGGCGGAGTCGATCCACTACGTCACGCCGACGGACGACAATCTGGCGCAGACCAAAGGCATGGCCAAGCTGGGGATCTTCTCGGATGTCAACACCGAGGTCGGCGACATCATCGTCGCCGGTATCGACGGCGGACGCATGGGCGAGCTGCTCCACGCGGACCGCACCGAGCTCGGGAAGCTCATCCGGAGGGAAGACTAGAACTGCGTAAGTGACCCGCTCACTCTTGAAAAGCAAAACGGCTGGACCTCGTCCAGCCGTTTTGCTTTTCAAGAGAACTGTTTCAGTCTATCGCGTGATCACGAGATCTTTCATGGAGACGAGAATGCAGACAAACTCCTGGATCTCTTCTTCGCCGTAGCCGACGTTCTGCATCCCGGCCATGACATCGCCGCCGGCGGAGAGGAAGTCGGCGTCGGACAGCTCGAGGTGGGCGTGCGCCGTCGGCATGTCGCGGCCCTCGTATCCCTTCGGACCGCCGGTTCCGGTGGCGATGAAATCGTCGAGATTCTTGATCAGCGCCTCTTCGTCGATGTCGCCCCAGAACCTCGCGAAGTCCGGGTTGATCGAGTGCAGCCGCACGACCTCGGTGGTAAGCGCGTGGACCCCGTCGTACCCCCCGAGCCGGGAGTACAGCGGATTCGCCTCGTGTCGGGCCACCCGCGCACTCTCGCTTGCGGCGCACATTTCAACCAGGCCTGCCACCTGTTCATCCACCGTCGGCTCGTCACCTGCGGTGGCGAGACCGACGGAAGCGAGCCCGACAGCAACCATCGCCGCAATCTGAATTGTCTTTCTCATGATTCCCCCTTGTGCTCTGTTCTGACGGATCACATCAGGTCGATCGGCTGCGGAGCTTCGCGGCGGTCGAACCCATGAACCGTCGTGACGTTGGCCGTTCATTGACCGGCTTTACTAGATTGAGACGCCTTTTCAACTACCGTAGCACAAGGAGACCCATCTGCGACAGTGCAAACGGTTCGACGCGATGGGAGGGGATGCCAGGCACCTGTTCGTCGGACGAACAGAGAGCCAGGCACCCATCCCGCGTTCTTTCCGCGCGTTTCAGGGTTCGACGTTCCTCTGACGTCAGGACACCCTACTCACTCGCCGGGAACACGTAGCTCGACGAGGCCCTGGTGGTGAAGCGCGGTGGCAAAGAGGGCGAGGCGTTCGTCCATGCCCTCGGCTCGATCGGGAAAGGCTCCAGTGGTCTCCTCGGCGATCTCGGCGAGCGTCGCGACACCATCGCAGCGCTGCCAGACAAAGCTGCCGAGCTCGTCGAGGCGGATCTTGGGGTGGGACATGAGCCACCTGAGATTGTCGAGGATCGCACCGAGGCCCCGGGTCTGGGGTTTGGGCCGCTCGACCACGACCTTTCCATCCCCACCGGCCTGCCAGGTGCCCAGCCGATGGGGAATGCAGCTCATGATCTCCGGGTCGACCTCGACGGTCACGTCCGCGAGCGATGCAGCGGCAGCCACACCAGAAGAATCAACAGCAGCGGGTAGACCAGGAGGCCCGCTCCGAAGCTGTTGCCCAGGGTCGGCAGGAGGTGCTCGGTCTCGGCCATTCCGAGCTTGGCCTGCTCATAGAGCACGATGAAGGCGAGCAGCACCGCCATCAGGCTCTGCCCGGCGATGAGTCCCGAGGCAACCAGAACGCCCGAGTTCTCGGCCTTGGTCTTTTCTTCTTCGGAGGCGTCGCGCCGGCCCAGGAACCAGTCCATGATCGCGCGGAAGACGCCGCCGACGAAGACCGCCGAGGTGGTCGGGAAGGGCAGGTACATCCCCACCGCGATGAGCATGGGGGCGGGCGCCTTGATGAGGATCAGCGCGACCCCGAGGAACATCCCCACGATGACCAGCGGCCAGGCCATCTCGCCGCCGACGATCCCCTTGCCCATGAGCGCCATGAGCCCGGCCTGGGGCGCCGGCAGCTCGGCGGACCCGATGCTGTAGGCCTGATCGAGAACCATGAGCAGCACCGGCATGGCGAGGGCCGCGGCGACCACGCCGATGAGCTCGCCGATCTGCATCTTCCACGGCGTGCCGCCGAGGATGTGGCCGACCTTGAAGTCCTGCATCATGTCGCCGGCGACCCCGGCGGCGCAGCAGACGACACCCGAGACCCCGAGCACGGCGGCGAGCCCGTGGACCCCGGTGACCCCCATGAGAACCATGAGCACCGCGGAAATCACCAGCGCCGACAGCGTCAGACCCGAGATGGGGTTGTTGGAGTTGCCCACCAGACCGACCAGGTAGCCGGCGACGGCGGCGAAGAGGATGCCGAGGATCAGCATCACGACGGTGAGCACCAGGGCCCCCGGTGTGGATGCTGCGAAATAGCGGTAGAGCAGGAACATGGGGATCGCCATGACACCGATGGCCACCATGATCCACCTGAGGTTGAGGTCCTGCTCGGTGCGTTCGAGGGCGGGCGCTCCGGCGTCGCCGCCCTTGACGGCGGCGTAGACCTTGGTGATCCCGCTGATGAGGGAATCACGCAGGGTGTAGAGGGTGTAGAACGCGGAGACGATCATCGTTCCCACGGCGAGCGGTCGGATCTGGCGGAACCAGACATCCACCGCGAGCGCGATGAAGCCGTCGTCGGCCACGCCGGCCGAAACCCCGGGGTTGAGGAAGAGGGCGAGGGGAACCAGCACCAACCATCCGGCGACGGCCCCGGCGAAGAGGATCGCAGAGATCCTCAGGCCGACGATGAAACCGACACCCATGACCATGGGCGAGGCCTCGGGTGTGGAGAGCAGCATTCCGCCGGCATACTCCATCTTGTTGCCGACGACCTCGATCGCGGACTTGGAGAAGTGAACGAAATGCTGCGCCTTGTCCTTGATGAAGTGGATGCCGGCGTCGTTCTTGAAGAGCTCCCAGACCGCGGCGATCCCCATGGCGCCGAAGACCAGACCGGCTCCGGTCTGCCCCTTCTGACCCGCCTTGACGATCTCCGAGGCGGCAACGCTCTCGGGGAACGGGAGATCGGCCTCGACGACCAGCGCGCGGCGCAGGATGATGACGAAGAGGACTCCGAGCACACCGCCGATGAGCATGATGGCCGTGGCGTCGCGGAGGTTGAACTCGTCCCACGCACCACTGATGATGAACGCCGGGATGGTGAAGATGGCCCCGGCCACCAGTGATTCACCCACCGAGGCCGTGGTCCGGGCGATGTTCTCCTCGAGAATATTGCCCTTGAACACACGAAGGGCCGCCATGGCGACCACGGCGGCCGGGAAGGTGGCGGCAACCGTCAATCCGACCTTCATCCCGAGATACGCATTGGCCGCACCGAGCACGACCGCCATGACGACACCGAGAAAGACTGCCTTGAAGGTCAGCTCCGCCATGGATGACGAGGCCGGCACGTAGGGCTTGAACTGATGATCAGCCATCTTCACTCCCCCTTGTTGTGCCTGGAATTCTAGCTCAGCCGGAGCCGGTTTGGGGTGAGAAGGTGAGAAGGTGAGAAGGTCAGGAGGTGAGAGGGTGAGAGGTGGTTGAGCTCTCGCAACGACCGGAGGGCGAACTCACCCTCTTACAACGAGTGAAGCGAGCGCTGACCGGCGACCGACTGGAGCACTGAATCTACTCTCGCAGCCTTTCCTCGAGAAGCTGACCGGCGATGGCCATGAGCTGGGCCTCGGTGACCACGCCGACCAGCCGCCCGCCCTTGATCACCGGCAGACAGGACCAACCGTTGCGCCGCATGATGTCGATGGCTTTCACCGTCGGTGTCTCGGGTTCGACGGTGACGGGCTCGCGCTGCATGATCTCGGAAACCGGGAGTGGCCCCTCCCGGTGTTCCGGGTGATAGGTCCCCACGAGTTTGATGAGCGCCCGCTGTGACACCATCCCCACCAGGCGATTGTCCGCGTCCTCGACCATGACGTGGCGGATGTTGTTCCACACCATGAGATTCGCCACCAGATCCACCGGTTCGGTCTGCTCGACGGTCACCAGATCGGTGTCCATGCAGTGCTCGACCGTGAGGTAGTTCTGCTTCCAACCTCCACCCTCTTCGAGCCTGGCCGGTTCCCAGCTGACAACCGGCCGACCGTCGCGTTGCCGGTCGGCGATGGCGGCAGTCACCGCCGACAGACGCTCGGACAACGGTCCTTTGGTTCCCATCGCGGTCAGCGAATCAAGCTGCCACTGGGCGCCGGTCCGGCGTGATCGCACCCTCTCTTCCAGGGTTCCGAGGTAGAGGTCGATGTCGCCGCCGTTGAGCCCGGAGTCTTCCAGACCCTCCCGCGCGATGGGGAGCAGCTCGTCGAGGATGAGGCGATCGGCTGGTGCGAACGTTCCTCCGGCCCACTGGATCTGCGCGCCCAGCCCGTGCTCCGCCGCGGCGAAGAAGTTCGCGTGGGCTTCGTCGAAGCTCATGTGTTCGGTGATGTCGCCGTACCGGCCGAGGCAACCGCCGATCAGACCGAACCAGAAGGCGGCGTTGGCGACCTCGTCCCGGGGTGTCGGTCCCGAGGGCAGGATTCTGTTCTCGATCCTCAGATGGGGCTTGCCGTCGGAGATGCCGTAACAGACTCGATTCCACCGGTAGACGGTGCTGTTGTGCAGTCGCAGCGCCTTGAGCGACGGCGCCCGTCCCTGCTCGATCTCCTCGAAGGGATTGTCATCGGGTTCGGTGGAGAGCAGGGTGCGGAAGCGGGCGATGTCCTCACGGAAGATCTCGAGGGCCGATTCCTGCACCCAGTGACGACCGAAGCTGACTCGGGGAGTCTGTTCCCTCAGGTGGGGCATGGATCGTCGGGTGTCGATGGACTGCTGAAAGAGGCCCACGCGGGTCTCACGCCAGAGCCGTTTGCCGAAGAGCAGAGGTGAGTTGACCGCCGCCGCCATCACCGGGGCGGCCACCGCCTGGGCGACGTTGTAGATCCGGGCGAACTCGTGCGGGGCAACCTGGAAGTGAACCTGGAAGCTGGTGTTGCAGGCCTCGACCATGATGGAGTCGTGATGGAGGTGGAGCTCGTCGATGCCCTTGAGGTAGAACTCGTAGGCGCCGCCTTTGAGCCGGGTCATGGCGTTGTTGAGGGCGAAGTAACGCGGGTTCGGCGTCATGCTGTCGAGCCCGAGATCCGACTTGACGAGGGTCGGGAGGATCCCGGTCAGAAGAATGTCGCCACCGCAGCTCCGGGCCGCCTCGCGAGCAACGGCCAGCATCTCGCCCACCTGCCATTCCATGGCGCTCAGGCAGGTGCCGCCGAAGACCAGCGGGTCGAGGTTGAACTCCAGATTGAACCGGGCGAGCTCGGTGGTGAAGTGAGGGTCGTCCATCGCCTCGAGAACCTCGGTTGCGATGGGGGCCGGCCGCCAGTGTTCATCGACCAGAAAGAGCTCCTGTTCGGCGCCGATCCGGCGGATGTCGCTCTCGAAGAGGTCGTCCTCGAGCATCTTTTCGAAGGCGCGCACGTCGTTCAGCAAGTGCTTGAGAAACACCCGAATCTCTTCGGCCTCCGACTCTCGCCGGACATCTTGTTCGCCCATTGATCGCTCCCCCGAGAAGCTCCGCTGCAATATTGTAACCCAGTCGCAATCAGACGACGAAACCAGCGTTCAATGCTCCACCTCTTTTCGTTCCAAGATCTTCTAATCGAGCTAGAAGATCTCTGAAAATTAAACTTGACAAAGTTACACTCAGATCATATATTTACCCTGCGTGCGAAACCCACGCGGAGGACACATGAACGGAAACACCCAGTACACTCTGCGGGCCACCGAAGCCCTGCAGACCAGCTTCAAGACAGCGGCCGCGCTCGGCAACCCTGAGACCACCCCGACCCACCTGCTCAAGGCTCTGATCGAGCAGGAAGACGGTGTCGCCGGGAAGCTCCTGGCCAAGCTCGGCGCGTCCAGCCAACAACTCACCGGCGAGCTGAGATCGGCTCTCGACCGGCTGCCTTCCGCCGACGGCGGCTCCGACCCGCAGCCGTCGCGCTCTCTGCGCGCGGTGCTCGATCAAGCCACCAAACTCGCCCCCCAGTTCCAGGATCAGTACGTCTCGGTGGAACATCTCCTGCTCGCCGTCGTCTCGGTCAAGAGCTCGACCGCGGCCGAGATACTCGCCTCATCCGGAGTCGGCCACGACAGCCTGCTCGCGGCGATCCAGAACCTGCGCGGCTCGCACCGGGTCACCGACGAAAACCCCGAGGACAAGTA
>JARFRM010000223.1 GCA_029287235.1 Thermoanaerobaculales bacterium | reverse complement strand
CCGAATCGACTACCACCGGTACCAGGCCTTTCACCAGCGCGTCCTCGAGACGAAATGTGGGCAGCTCAGCCGCCATGAATGGATGCATGCTGCGGTTGAGCGCCCGTCCCGCGAGCAGGTCGACCCCACCACTCCTCAGCTTGCGGGCGCTCGACCCGGTCAGCACGAACCGAGAACCTAGACCTCTCTCGATCAAACTGTGGACGACGTTGAGGAGCTCCGGCACCCGCTGGACCTCGTCGACGACGACTGGTTGCGTGCCGGGTTCGGCCGACACAAGCTCCGAGAGCCGTTCCGGTCGAGCACTCATCTCTCGATACACATCGGGTCGCAGGAGATCCACGATCGTGGCAGATGGGTACTCGTTTCGGATCCAGCTCGACTTCCCGGTTCCGCGGGGACCTAAGAGGAAGAAACTCTGGTTCGGAGCCCTGAAAAAACGAGGAAGAAATTCCATTTTGCGCCTCATTTTGGAATTAGCACTTCCAAATTCTCACAACCTGTCTCGATAGTCAATACCGATCTCTCACCGAAATCGACCACTTCTCGGAGGACTTGCCGTCGCTGCGGAGGTGCACTTTCGGCAGCATGAATCCCGGTCGTTGAGGAGGGCCGATCCTCCCCACGCCGATGCGATGGTTGTTGGACGGGGCGTCCGGGCTTCGCTCGGCCTCGTCCTGACAAGCCCGCCCGTTCGGCTCGCGCCGTGCCGCAAGCTGGAAGCTTGCTACTACAAACATCAGAGAGCCCTTGTAGCGCAGGCGTCCCCGCCTACGATGGTGGGCTGGCGACAAAGGCCGGCACATCGCCCGCGGGGACGCGTTCGCTCCAAAGTGCGGCCGAAACTGGATGGAACGGGTGGTCAGACGCCGAGAACCCGGCAGGCTTCGGACTCGGTGTCGTGGACTGCGAGGATCTTGTCGAGCATGACGATGGAGAAGATCTCGCGGACCCTGCTGCTGCAGCCATAGATCGCCAGGCCACCGCCGAGGCCCTGAAGGCGGGTGTGGAGACGGACCAGGGTGCCGATTCCGGCGCTGGTCATCATGGTGATCTTGGTGAAGTCGAAGACGAGGAATCGGGTCGTGCGATCGACCAGTTGCGAGGCGGACTCCCACAGCACGGTGGCCCCGTCGACATCGAGGGATCCGGCAAGGTGGACAATGAGAGCACACTCGGCTTCGGGGTGGTCTTCGAAGGTCAGCTGCATGATCGGGTCATCCTCGATTCGAGCTTAGCACCGAGTTCACCGGGGGGCACGTCCCCGTGTCATCCCGAACATCGCCGCACCGCGATTCGTCGCCTCTCGGCGTGGCTGCGGGTGGGTCACCCGTTGGACCGCGAGGGTGATTCGGGATAGACTGAGGCACAACGCACTCGGTATTTGATCAAAGGACGGCTTCGCCCCGGCGGGGCCGGGATCGACGTCGCCCTTTTGAGGAGAGGTCGTGGTTGTCATGCGGAGGGGGTTCCGCAGGGAGATCGATGCTCTCGACGAGATCTTCCGATTCCTGGAGGATTTCGTCGATGAGACTGCGATCGACGACCGCGCCGCCTTCACCGTCAAACTGGTGGTCGAGGAGCTCTTCACCAACATGGTCCGGCACAACACCGGCGGAGGCGACGTCATCGATCTCACGATCGACCGCACGGGCGACGAGATTCTCCTCGAACTCATCGACTCCGATGTCGAACCCTTCGATCCCACGGGTGTTCCCGCCGCTCCGGTGACGAAAGAGATCGGCGAACGGCGACCGGGTGGGCTCGGGCTCCACATCGTGAAGACGATGGTCGACGACCTGGACTACCGGTACGAACCCGGGACCCGGCGGATGCGGGTTTCGGTGACCAAGCGATTGGAGCCATAGATGTTCGAAATCAAACGCAGTGACGACGGCACTGTTCACCTCGACGGCCGCTTCGACGCGGCCCAGGTAGCTGCCGCGAAGGAGGTCTTCGCACTGATCGACGACTCGTGCGTGGTCGATTTCGCCGGGCTCAGCTACATCTCGAGCGCCGGGCTCGGACTGCTCTTCGCGACCCAAAAACGACTGGTCGACCGAGAGATGGCCTTGACCCTGACCAACCTCAACCCGCACATCAGGGAGGTCTTCCGGATCGCGGGCTTCGACAACATCTTCACGATCGACGAGTGAGGAGGACAACGGACAGGCTGACCAACCTTTGTCGGCGCGGCCGGTATTTATGACCAGAGATGAACACGACACCATGCTTGTCCAAGCCTGCCTCCAAGGAGACCGAAGCGCCTTCGACGAGCTCGTCGATCGGTATCAGCGCGCGCTCTACAACGCCGCATACCGCATCACCGGCTCGGTTGACGACGCCATGGACGTCACCCAGTCGGCCTTTGTCGCAGCCTATGAAAAGCTTCACACCTTCGACCCGTCCCGCCGGTTCTTCAGCTGGATCTATCGGATCACCTGCAACCGGGCGCTCAAAGTGGTCGAGCAAAGACGACCCCTGGCGGCGCTGGACGCCGACGCTCACAGGACCGACTCCAACCCCGAAGTCCTCTATGGCACGACCGAGTCCGGCGAGTTCCTCGAGCGGGCCCTGCGGGAGGTCGGCTCCGATCAGCGAATCGTCATCGTTCTCAAACACATCCTGGGGTTCAGCTACCGCGAGATCAGCGAGCTCATCGGCGTCCCGGAGAAGACCGTGAAATCACGGTTGTTCACCGCCCGCCGACGGCTGCGGACGGTTCTGCTCGAGAAGGGGTTCGTGCCATGACGTCCGAGCGCCTTGAGGCCCTGCTGTGGGAGCGCATCGACGGAGTTATTTCGGATGCCGATCGAACCGAGCTCGAGGCCTTCCTCGCCGAGCATCATGAGGCGAGAGAGCTCGAGAAGGAGCTCGTACACCTCGCCGGTCGGTTGGCCGACGTGGTCGAGGTGGATCCACCGGAGGAGCTCCGGCGGAGGATCGATCGCGCTCTGGAAACACACCGATCGTCAATCAAGACCAGCGACCCGCGCTCTCGAGGCCCCTCTCCTTCAAAGAGAATCCAGGCGCCGTTTCGCTCGCCATCAAAGATCCAACGCGACGAAAGACCAACATTTCGGCCGCTTTCCGGTAATTGGAGTAGTGAAACCAACGAAACCACGACCGAAGAACCGGGCATGAGCCCGCCAAGGGGGTTTGCGATGGCTACGAACAAGAATGGGATCATCGGTGCGTTTGTGGCGGTGGCCGTCATCGGCATCGTCGCGATCGGCTATTTTTCGCTGAACAAGGCGCCCGCCATCTCGGAGGACGCCGCCGGCGCCGTCGGGGCGGCCGACCGCTATCGGGCGGAGCAGATCGCCACTGAGGACGTTCAGATCGAGCAGGTCGAGCTGCAGGCCTTCCTCCAGACCGATGAGTTCGACCAGCTCGTCAATGACCCGGAAACCAGGAAGTTGTTGGCGAGCGAGGCCATGCAACGGGCCATGTCCGACGCCTCGTTCAGCGCCGCAATGAAAAACTCCGACTTCCGTGCCGCCATGAATGACGCCGGCTTCCTCGCCGCGTTGCAGGACGCCAACTTCCAGGCCGCAATGCAAGACGCCAATTTCAACGCCGCTTTGCAGGACGCCAACTTCCTCGCCGCCATGAGCGACGCCAACGTCCTCGCCGCCATGAGCGACGCCAATTTCAACGCCGCTTTGCAGGACGCCGACTTCCTCGCCGCCATGAGCGATGCCAACGTCCTCGCCGCCATGAGCGACGCCAATTTCAACGCTGCTTTGCAGGACGCCAACTTCCTCGCCGCCTTGAGCGATGCCAACTTCCTCGCCGCCTTGAAGGACGCCAATTTCCTCGCCGCTCTCAACGACGCGGAAGTCCGTGATGCGCTCAGCACAAATGCGGCCCTCGATGCGATCGACAACAACGCGTTCAATGTCGCCATGAGCAGCACCGAGGTGCGGGCCGCCATGAATGACGCCAACCTCCGCGCCGCCATGAGCGACGCCAACTTCCTCGCCGCCATGAGCGACGCCAATTTCAACGCCGCATTGAAGGAATCCAACTTCCTCGCCGCTATGAGCGACGCCAATTTCAACGCCGCTTTGCAGGATGCGAACTTCCTCGCCGCCATGAGCGACGCCAACTTCCTCGCCGCCATGAGCGACGCCAATTTCAACGCCGCTTTGCAGGATTCCAACTTCCTCGCCGCCATGAGCGATGCGAACTTCCTCGCCGCCATGAGCGATGCGAACTTCCTCGCCGCCATGAGCGACGCCAACTTCCTCGCCGCCATGAGCGACGCCAACTTCCATGCCGCCATGAACGACGCGGCGTTTCTCGCCGCTCTCAACGACTCCTCGTTCCACGCCGCGCTGGCGCAGGATTCGGTGCGAGACGCGATCGCGAGTGGAGCGATGGTAGAGGCAATTGCAAGCCGATAGCTCAGCAGGCAATCGGGTGATTCGACAGGGTCGGCGCCGCAGCCCGCTGCGGTGTCGGCCCTGGTCGTGATGTCCTCCGGATCGGAGATTTGATGCATCGATCGACGGCTGCTTGGTTCAGCGCCCTGGCCGTCATGCTTGTGCTCGCCTCTCCCGTTGACTCCGCACAGCTCGACCAGATGACGACCGAAGAGTTGCGCCTGCTCTATTTCGAGGCAACCCAGGGCTATCTCGCGCCCCACGTGGCCCGCTGCTTCATCAACTCGCTCGAGCTCCACCGTGAGCTCTGGGGCTGGGAGCCGACACAACCGGTCACCGTCATCCTGGTGGATTTCTCCGACCGCGGCAATGCTTCCGCCGGCGCGGTCCCCCGCAACCTGCTGATCCTTCAGATGGCGCCGCTCTCCTTTGTCTACGAGATCATCTCGGCCAACGAACGAATGAACTGGCTTCTGAACCACGAGCTGGTACACATCGCGCTGGCGGACCAGACCGCTCCCCGCGATCGTTGGTGGCGTAAGTTCTTCGCCGGCAAGGTCCAACCCGATTCGGACAACCCCGGGACCATCCTCTTCGCCTACCTGACAACGCCCCGCGATGCCGCTCCCCGCTGGTATCACGAGGGCATCGCGGTCTTTGTCGAGACCTGGATGGCGGGCGGCATCGGCCGCGCCCAGGGCGCCTGGGACGAGATGGTCTTCCGCTCCATGGTGCGTGACGGCAGCCGCTTCTACACCCCGTTGGGGCTGGTCTCCGAGGGGACCAAGATCGACTTCCAGGTCGAGGTCAACTCCTATCTCTACGGCACACGGTTCATGTCCTATCTTGCGCACGAGTACGGGCCCGAGACCCTCGTCGAGTGGGTCTCGCGGCCGGAGGGGAGCAAGGCGCACTACGCATCGCAGTTCGAGCATGTGTTCGGGAAGGGTCTGGGCGAGGCCTGGAATGAGTGGATTGCGTGGGAACACGAGTTCCAACAGGCCAACCTGAAAGCCATCCGTCAGTACCCGTTGACGCCGGTAAAGGACCTCTCCGAGCAGGCGTTGGGCTCGGTGTCGAGCGCGTTCTTCGACGCCGACCGGAAGAAGATCTACGCCGCCTTCAACTTT
Source organism: Thermoanaerobaculales bacterium (assembly GCA_029287235.1). Classification (GTDB taxonomy): domain Bacteria; phylum Acidobacteriota; class Thermoanaerobaculia; order Thermoanaerobaculales; family Sulfomarinibacteraceae; genus JAHECW01. The sequence continues at coordinate 8,941 of JARFRM010000223.1, read as the reverse complement.
CCGGGCGTGGTCGCGCACGTGGGGTCGATCTCGATGGACGACGGCGGGATCGACAGGATCATCGACATCAAGGAGCCCGTCATCTACTCGGTGACATCAATGGCCTACGACCACGAGAGCAAGCGGATCTTCTACACGACCGACAACCACTCGCACCGCGACCTGCGGGTCATCGACCCCGAGACCGGCAAATCGAAGATGCTGCTCAAGGACGCGAGGATCGGAGATCTCGCCTTCAACCCGGCGGATCGGTCGGTATGGGGGGTGCGTCACTTCAACGGATTCGCCACCCTGGTCCGCATCCCCCACCCCTACGATCAGTGGGAGCAGATCCACTCGTGGCCCTATGGCGAGGTCATCTACGATGTCGACATCTCAGCCGACGGCACCCTGTTGTCCGCATCCCTCGGCAAGATCAACGGCCGGCATTCACTCAATGTCTGGCAGATCGAATCACTGCTCGACGGCGACGAAATCCCGGTCGAAACCGTCGAGTTCGACACCACCATCCCCTCCAACTTCGTCTTCTCACCCGATGGCCGATACCTCTACGGCAGCACCTACTACACCGGTGCTTCCAACATCTTCCGCTACGAGCTCGCCACCGACGAACTCGAGGCGGTGAGCAACACCGAGACCGGGTTCTTCAGGCCGATTCCCCTGGGCGAGGACAAGCTCATCGTCTTCCGCTACACCGGCGAGGGCTTTGTCCCCGCCACCATCGAGGCCACGCCACTGGAGGATGTCGCACCCATCGCCTTCCTCGGCCGGCAGATCGTCGAAAAACACCCGGTGGTCACGGAGTGGACGGTGGGATCGCCGGCAGAGATCGATCTCGAGGAAGAGGGCATCGAGAAGGGGGACTACCACGGGTTCAGGAGCCTCGGCCTGGAGTCGATCTATCCCATCCTTCAGGGCTACCGCGGGTCGCCCGGGATCGGATTCCGGATCAACTTCTCGGACCCGCTGCTGCTCAACCGACTCTCTTTTTCGGCCTCCTACACCCCCGACAACACCCTCGACTCCGACGAGAGATTCCACGCAAAGCTCGAGTACGATCGCTACAACTGGCATGCCGCCCTGAAGTACAACAATGCCGACTTCTATGATCTCCTCGGTCCGACGTACCGGGGTTTGAAGGGCTACTCGGCCGAGCTCGGCTGGGACAAGAACCTGATCTACGACACCCCGCGCGAGCTCGTCCTCAAGCTCGACACCGCATTCTACGGCGGTCTCGAGCAGGTCCCCGGCTTCCAAAACGTCCCCTCGCCCTACGACAAGCTATGGTGGACGCAGGCCAAGCTGCACTACAGCCACCTGCGCTCTTCGCTGGGGCACGTGGACGACGAGAAGGGCCACACCTGGGAGATCGTCGCGGTCAACAACTATGTCAACAGTCGGGCGATCCCCCAGATCCGCGGCGCCTTCGACATCGGCTTCGCGCTGCCCATCAAGCACTCTTCGATCTGGCTGCGGGCGGACGCCGGCTATGCACACGGCGATGCCGATGACCCCTTCGCCTTCTTCTTCTTCGGCGGTTTCGGCAACAACTACATCGACAACCGATCCATCAAGCGCTATCACGAGTGGTACAGCTTCCCCGGCGTCGATCTCAACGCCATCGCCGGCCAGACCTTCACCAAGGCGCTGCTCGAGTGGAACCTGCCGCCGCTGCGGTTCCGCCGGGTGGGTTCGCCGGGCTTCTTCATCACCTGGATCCGCCCGTCGTTGTTCACAACCGGCATCGTGACCAGTTGGGACGACAAGAGTGAACGCCGCGAGGTCGGCAACGTCGGGTTCCAGCTCGATCTGCGGTTCGGGGTGCTCTCGCGGCTCGACATGACTCTTTCACTGGGTTATGCCCAGGCCTTCGCCAAGGGCATGAAGGCCTCCAACGAGTTCATGATCTCGCTCAAGATCTTGTAATCTCGATCCATGACCCCTATTGAAGCCGGCGTCCGAATCCTGCTCGGTCTGCTGCCCGTCTTCTCTTTTCTGATCGTTCTGATCCTCCTCGACGGCTACAAACTGGTTCGTCCGCGCTGGGTGTTCCATCTCATCGCGGTGGGTGCCCTCGCCGGAGCCGCGGGCCTCATCCTCAATGGGTTCATCCTCGACCACACCGCAGTCAACCCGAGCTCGTTCGTGCGCTACATCGCACCCGCAACCGAAGAGCTCCTCAAGGGCGCGGTGGTGGTGTTTCTGCTCGCTCGACGCCGCATCGGTTTCCTGGTTGACGCCGCCATCTTCGGCTTTGCGGTCGGTGCCGGTTTTGCGCTGGTGGAGAACCCGAGCTACTTCTTCATTCTCGAGGATCGCAGCCTGGCGCTGTGGGTGGTTCGCGGCTTCGGGACGGCGGTCATGCACGGCGGGGTCACCGCGATCTTCGCCATGGTATCCAAGGTGCTCGCCGACCGGCACGGCGGCGCCCGAGTGTGGATCTGTGTCCCCGGCTATGTGGTGGCGTGGGCACTGCACTCGCTCTTCAACCACTTTTTCTTTTCGCCGTACGTCTCGACGGTGCTCATTCTCACGGTTCTGCCGGCCTTCTTCATCACGATCTTCCGCCTCAGCGAGGGCCACACCCGCGACTGGCTCGGGGTGGGTTTCGACACCGACGCGGAGCTCCTCGAGCTCATCGGCGAGGGTCGGGTCTCGGAGAGCAGGCTCGGCGGGTACCTCGAGGAGCTGAAGCAGCGGTTTCCACCGGAGACCGTCGCCGACATGCTGTGCCTGCTGCGACTCAGGGCCGAGCTGTCGATCCGCGCCAAGGGCGTCCTGCTCGCGCGCGAGGCGGGTTTCACCCTGCCGCCCGACCCCGAGATGGACGAGCGCCTCACCGAGATCGACTATCTCGAACAAAACATCGGCCCCACGGGCCTGCTCTCGCTCCACCCGGTTCGTCACATGAGCGATCGCGAGCTGTGGCAGATCCACGCTTTGGCGAGGTGAGGCGCAGGAACACGGAACCGCTGAGCTCTCGGCACCCGTGACGCTCATCATCGAGTGGGCGTCGGAAACCTGCCTGATCACCTCCGACGCCGACTCGAAAGTCGGCGCTGCAACACGCCTTGCAGCGCCCATCTCCTGGTGGGCGTTTGACCGATGATCGGCTCCGCTGCGATAATCAGGCCACAATGATCAAGCTCGACATTCGACCAGCCGATGGTGATCGATTCGAATCTCCCGTTGAGGGCGACGTCGTCATCGGACGCTCGACCTTGGCGGACCTCACGATTTCCGACCGGTTCCTGTCGCGCCGCCACGCCCGCCTTTACCTCGACGGCGATGACTGGCTCGTAGAGGACCTCGGCTCGCGCAACGGCACCCTTGTCAACGGGGCCAAGATCGCGGCGCCGACCGCGGTCCGCCCGGGGGACGTCATCGGCCTGTCCGCCTCGGTGATCGTCGTCGCCACAGCCGGGTCACAGGGCACGGACTCCACCGCCGACGGGGCCCACACCATTTTCCGCGCCGCGAAGACCATCCTCGGTGAGTCGCGACAGGCCATGTCGCGATCCGACGCTGCGAGCCCCGAGGAACTGCGGCGAGCCGCCGATCAACTCCGGGTGCTGGTGGACGTCCACCAGGCGCTCGCCGACTCCATGACCGTCGAGGAGCTCTTCGAGAAGGTCCTCGACCGGGTCTTTGTCCACTTTCGACCTCAGCACGGGGCGGTCTTCCTCAAGGAGAACGGAGGGCTGGTCCGGGCGGCCGGCCGATCCAGCGAGAGCAGGGCCGACGATTTTCCCGAATCGCAGAGCCTGGCGGGCGAGGTCATCGACAAGGGGCTGGCGGCCGTCGTCTCCGACACGAGCACGGACGAGCGGTTCATCGAAGCGCAAAGCTTGCTGATGGCCGGTGTGCGCAGCCTGGTGGCCGCCCCCCTGCTCACCCGCAAGGGCGCTCTCGGGATGATCGTCCTCAGCTCAAACCTCTCCGAACGCGAGTTCCGCGAACAGGACATGGAGCTGCTGGTGGTGGTCGCCTCGGCCATCGGCCTGCGGATGCGCAACCTCGCCCTCGCCGAGGAGGCTGCCGAACGGAAGCGCTTCGAGCGCGACGTGGCGCTTGCAAGGCGGATCCAGGTGAATTTCCTGCCGCCCGAGACACCGCAGATTCCGGGGTTGGCCATCTACGGCGGCAACATTCCGTCCCGCGGGGTTTCCGGTGACTACTACCAGGTGGTGGAGAGGGAAGACCACAACGACGTGGGGGTGATCATCGCCGATGTCTCGGGCAAGGGGATCGCGGCGTCGCTGCTCACCGGGTATGTCGACGCGCTCTTCCTCGCCTACCTCGGCGAAGGCCACCCACCTGAGGAGATCTTCAACCGGGTGTCGCCGCAGATGAACTGCAAGACCCCGGTCGAGTCGTTCGCCACGGCATTTCTCGGTCTGCTCGATCCGAAGTCCGGGCGGTTGACTTTTGCCAGCGCCGGCCACGATCCAACGGCCCTGGTTCGATCATCAGGTGAGATCGAGTGGCTCATGCCCACCGGAATGCCCCTCGGCCTGATGCCTTCCGCCACCTACACGGCGTCCGAGGCGATTCTCGAGCCCGGCGACACCATCGTGCTCTACACCGACGGCATCACCGAGGCCGCAAACCCCGACGAGGACGAGTTCGGCCGCGAACGCCTCGGAGAGTGCTGCGTCGAGCACCGCGACCTCCCGGTCGACCAGCTTGCCGAGAAGCTCCACACCACCGTCGATCAGTTCGCCCAAGGCGTGCCCTATCACGACGACCGGACATTGGTGATTCTCCGGCGGGTGTGACGAAAAACGGCATCGGGCGGGCCTTGGCCCACCGTCCACGCCGTAGTACTACAGAACGCGTTTCAGTACCTGAGCAGCGCGGCGATGGAACCGTGCTTGACGAGGCGATTGGCGGCTGGGCCGTCGACGACCTCAACCTGGCCGGCCATCTCGAAGACGGTCTGGCTGAGCCGGTCGAGGGTCTGGGCCGCGGCCTTGACCTTGCCGCCACAGTAGGGGCACGGACCTTTTGTCTCGGGCGTATACGAGCCGCAGTCGCCGCACTCGCCGCCCTTGATCTTGAGCTTCTTGTCATACAGCAGCTTCCACACCCTGCCCTGGTTGATGGCGTCGAGGACGGGCGCGAAACCGGCGACGGCCTTGCCGCCGTCGTGGAGCTCGGCTTCGAGACCTTCGATGAGCAGGGTCTCCTGCTCGCGTTCCATCCGCTGCTGCAGCTTGAGGATCCCTTGGAGGACCTCCTTCTTACTCGCGGTCACCGGCATGGTGAGGGTGCGCACGAGCTTGCCCTGGAGCCGGCGCGGCAGCAGCCGCACGAGCTGGGCGGTGGCCTTCTTGGTGCCGGCGACGATGAGGCGGTCGAACGGCTGGCGCAGGGCGAGCTCGTGGAGGGCGTCGATGACCCTCTTCGCGTGCAGCGCCACTTCCTCCTCGTGCCGTCGCTCGCGCCGGCCCTGCGACCGCCACTGATCGGTGCCGAGCGCCTTGGAGCGGGCCGTGGTGTCCGAGATCAGATCCTCGTGCTCGGTGATCTCGCCCATGTGAGCGATGAAGAGCCGCGCGCGTTGGGTGCTCGTGAGCACCACGCCGTAGTTCTCGTGCTCGTCCACGGCCTCGACGACGGGACGCAGAAAGGCCCCCTTGCGCCAGTGGGCCGATGCGGCGAAGGGCAGGCCGATCTCGATGAGCTCGGCCAGCTTGGCCGCAGTGTTCACCACCACCAGCGCCGACTTGCCGTTCGGGCGAAGCTTCTTGACCAGCGCCAGGGCGCGGCGGTTCGCCTCCGCCAGCCGGCGGTCGGGACCATGGGTCGCCCTGAGGTCCTTGAGCAGGGCTTCGGCCTGAACCACGAAACCCCGCTTTCGATTCGCCTGTTTGTTCTGGTCGATGTCCAGATACAAGGTCAGGGTAAAAGTCTCCTGCTGCGTCAGAGTGTGGAGTCGACTCAAGACGCCTCGTCCGAGCATGGTCACCTCCGTCTGGTTTGGTCTGCCTTCCATAGTACTCCGTCCCGAGCCGATTTGGAGACGCAGTACACTTGGTTTCCGGAGGATTGTCCATGAAAGAGTACGACGTCCGCAATCTCGCCTGCCCGGGGCCGGTTCTCAAGCTGCGCGGTTTGCTCGACGAGGGCGTACGCGAGATCAAATTCCGGGTGGCCGATGATCTGTGTCGCTCCAACGTCACCCGATTCGCCGCCTCGCGGAACATCGCCACCGAAGTCCAGGAGAGGGATGACGGGACCTTCGAGGTGATCTTCCGCGCCGGGGAAGCAGACGGAGCACCCGGACCGGGAGACACCATCGACGACCTCTTCGCCGAACAGGTGACCGCGGTCAGGGGCGGGCGGTTGATTCAGATCACGTCCGACACCATGGGCTCCGGCGACGACGAGCTCGGCGCTTTGCTGCTGCGCTCCTTCATCAAGACCCAGGCCGAACTCGACACCAAGCCGAACTCGATCGTTTTCTACAACGCCGGGGTCAAGTTGTGCTGCGCGGAATCGTTGCTCCTCGACGACATCCGCGCCCTCGAAGCCCTTGGCACCGAGATCATCGCCTGCGGTACCTGCCTCAACTACTTCGAGCTCGGCGATCAGCTCGCCGTGGGTCGGGTGACCGACATGCTCGAGATCGCGGGCCTTCTCGCGTCCGCCGGCCGGGTTGTGAGACCGTGACCGCAGGGCGACCCATCTACCTCGACCACGGCGCCACATCGTTTCCCAAGGCGCCCGGGGTGGTCGAGGCCATGACTCGCTACCTCGAACACGAGGCCGGCAACCCGGGCCGCGGCGGCCACCGGCTGACGGTGGCGGCGTCGCGCGCCATCGAGGACGCCCGCGAGGAAATCGCCCGTTTTCTCGGCGCCGACCCGGAGCGGACGCTGTTCGGCTCCGGCGCCACCTTCTGGCTCAACACGGTGCTGCTCACTCAACTCAATCCCGGCGATCGGGTGGTGACATCGGCGCTCGAGCACAACGCCGTCATGCGGCCGTTGCGCTGGCTCGAGCGCTCGCGCGGGGTGGAAGTGGTCGTCGAAACCGGTGAGGGCCTCGGCGGTCTGCCTTCAGCCGAGGGATTCCGCGCACGGGTGGCGGCGGCACCGACGGCGCTCATCATCCTGACCCACGCTTCCAACGTCACCGGGGCGGTGCTCCCGGTGGCCGAGATCGCCCGCGCCGTCGCGCCGGTTCCGGTGGTGGTGGATGGCGCCCAGACCGCCGGCAGCCTGCCCGTCGATTTCTCCAACCTCGGGGCGGCCGCCTACGTCTGTTCGGGCCACAAGGGACTTCTCGGCCCCCAGGGCAGCGGCGTACTGCTGCTCGGCAACGGTATCGATGTCGAGCCGCTCATCCGGGGGGGCACAGGTTCGCGCTCCGAGAGCGAGGAGATGCCCCAACACCTGCCCGACCGTCTCGAGGCCGGCACCCCCAACGGCCCCGGCATCGCCGGTCTCGGCGCGGCCTGCCGCTGGTTGGACGAGCGCGGCATAGCGGCGATCGCCGAGCACGAGCAACGCCTGGTGCGCCGGCTCGCCGGTGGATTGAGCGAAGTGTCCGGGGTCCGCCTCCACGGCTGGGTTGGCGGCGCGTCCCACACCGGCGTCCTGAGCTTCACCGTCGCAGGCCACGACAACGGTGAGCTCGCCGCCCGGCTCGACCGCAGAGACGGGATCATGATCCGCCCCGGGCTCCATTGCGCCCCGGCCGCTCACCGCAGGATCGGGACCTTTCCCGACGGCACCCTCAGGGCGGGCATCGGGCCGTTCAACACCGACGACGATGTGGACGCGTTGGTCGGGGCGGTTCGGGCTCTCTCGAGCCGATGACATGAGTTGTGTCCGGCAAGGACGATGTGGTGGGTGGGTCAAAGACCACACCCACCACTCGACCTCGCTGGTCACCCCGAGGAATCGGCCCCTCGGGGCAACATCATTTCATTTCACCCAAACCGTCTACGGAGTCGCCGTCGACCAACCCGAGACGTCTCCCGATTCGAAGCCGTCCTCAAACAGGACGATGAGGTTGTCCATTTCGAAGAACTCGAGGATCTTCACCACAAGATCGCCCTTGGTGCTCGGCGCGGTATCGTCCACCAGACCGCCGAACTTGAAGCTGGTGCCGATGGTGCGGTAGGTGCCGCCGTCGTAGGCGACCCCGTTGATGTACGCCGGCGTGACGTTCAGGAAGACCGCCTCCGCCGCGCCGATGGGCGCGATGCGATCCATCCAGTTGTTGTCTCCCGAGTACTGGAAGTTCATGCCTTCGGTAAAGGTCCCGACCGCCCCCGCGATGGGTCCGGCATCGCCGGAGCCGTCAGCGAGCCCGTCGATGTTGAAGTACGAGTGCGCGGCCGTTTCGCTATCGTAGGCCCAGGTGTCGCCGCCCTCCATGTACAGCCGACCGCCGAGGTCCAGGAAGTCAGCCAAAGCCTGCCCCTCCGCCGATGTCAGCTGATGGTTGTCAGAGAACACGCCAAGGCACGTGAAGATGGAGCTGTACAGGCTGGGGTCGTTCGGCAGCGTGGTTCCCGTGTCATAGTCGATCCCCAGCACGTCCAGCTCCTGTGAGAAGGCGGCGCCGCTCAGCGGTGCCCCGTCCGGCTCGAAGATGAACACCGGAATCGGCTTGACCATGGAGAAGATGTGGTATCCCGAACCGGGATCGACGACCGAGTTGGGCATCGCCGCGACATCCACGGCGGTGATCCGGTACTCGATCATGTCGCCGAGCGACACGGAGCCGAAGAAATCCGCCGAGTACACGCCGTTCCGAGCAGGCGCCATCGGCACCGTCTGCGTGGGCCCGCCGTTGATCATGAACTCGAGAGTGACGGTGTCGATGCCCTGATTGTCGATCACCGTGGCGCTCACCGTGGCCGGCCAGGTGATCAGCTGTCTCTTATACACATCTCCGAGCCCACGAGACTGTAAGGTGGATCTCG
>JARFRM010000115.1 GCA_029287235.1 Thermoanaerobaculales bacterium | reverse complement strand
CGGCAGCCGGTCGACTCGGCCTTCGGCTACAGCATCTGGGACAACCGCATCGACTGGATCTGGAAGAACGCCCCGCCGGATGAGCGGCTCGATCGGCTGGCCAGCCCGCAGGCCAACGTGATGAGCTTCTGGTACCGCCAGAACCCGACCATCATGATGCCGGACAACGAGTTCGGCTCCTTCGCCGGCGGATTTGTCGGGCGGTGGAACCCCTTCCCCGAAAAGACCGGAGGCATCCTGGTCTCGCTCGACCCTGTCGGCCGGCTGGAGTTCTTCGTCCACACCCCGCGCCGCTATACCGAGCAACTCGTCCCGGAGATCGAGCCCGACTGGTCGACGGCCTTCGAGCTCGCCGGGCTCGACATGGCGGACTACACCCCGGTGGAGCCGCGCTACCAGCGCTACATGGCTCCCGATCACCGCGCCGCCTGGGTCGGCCCGCGACCCGGCGCGGTCGATGACACGGTCCGGATCGAGACCGGGATGTCCGACGGCCGGTTGGTGCTCTTCGCCATCCTCGACCCCGTCGAGCTCGACCAGCTTGCGGGCGAGCCCGAAAATCTCAAGGGCCCGGACGTCAACGCGCTGGTCTTTCTGACGATTCTGATCGGGGTTCTGATCGGCAGCGCGCTGCTCGCTCGGTCAAATCTCCAGAAGGGTCGCGCAGATCGCCGCGGCGCCCTGCGCCTGGGGGCCTTCATCTTCGTGTTCACCCTGGGGTTGATTTCGCTGCAGACCCACGGGCTCCTGACCAAGAACGCCGTCTTCCTGATCTTCCCGGTCGTGGCCACCGGGCTCTTTTACGCCGCGCTGATGGTCGTGCTGTACCTCGCGGTCGAGCCCATGGCCCGCAAGAACTGGCCGTCGATGCTGGTGTCCTGGACCCGGCTGCTGGGCCTCAACCCCGGTAACCTTCGCGACCCGCTGATCGGCCGGTCGGTGCTCGCCGGGCTCGTTCTGGGAGCCGTGCCGCTGTTCTTTCTCTACGCCGCGAACTCGATTCTCGCCGCCGTCACCGGCAGCCCCGTCGAGCCGGCCGTGGGGAACTGGAATGTCCTGCTCGGCCAGCGGGCCACCCTCGCGACCATCTTCATCCAGGCCCTGGCGGGTCTCGGCCAGGTGCTGTCGCTCGCGTTCATCCTGGTGATCGGCAAGATTTTCCTGCGCCGTACCTGGCTCGCGATCCTCGTGGCGGGGGTGGTCTACATGTTCATGGGCGGCCTGGTGCAGGACTCCCCCGAGAGGACCATCGTGTTCGGCGCACTCACGCTGGTGGTGACCGCCATCCACATCGGGTTGCTGCTGCGTTTCGGACTGGTGGGCCTGCTGGCTGCGGTCTTGGTCGATGACCTGCAGAACCTGACCCAGGTCACCGACTGGTCCGCCTGGTACGCCCAGCCCGGAATCACGGTCATGGCCGCCTTCGCCGCACTCGCCGCCTACGGGGTGTGGGCCGCAACTGCGCGGAAGTAGGCAGGCGAAACCACCCTCAATGGGTGCCTGCGCATTCATCGCATTCTGATGTCCGACGCTGGACAATGCTGTGTCTGCGGAGGCTGGTACCCGTCATGCTCCGATCGGCGGTCTGTGATCGGAGCCGGGAATCGGATCAGGTCTCCGTCAACGCTCAGACCCCCGGTCGGTCGACCCACACGGACCGGTGCGGTGCGCCGCGGGCGAGGACGAGCCTGTTTCGGGTCAGGTCCATGACGATGCCCGCCAGGGTCGATGAATCCGGGTCGGGGTTGTGATAACGGGAGATGGGGTACGGGAGGCCGTCCCTCGATTCCAGAATCCGTTCGGCGCGGGGCACCGGGTCATGAACCGACGCGAGCTCGCCGGCCAGGCGCACTGCGTTGGCATACCGGGTCGTTGACGACGGACTGTCCTGACTGGAGCAGCCCAACGCCAGCCAGGGATCGAGGAAGTGGTTGGTGTGGATCAGGTCGACGTCGGGATCGGCGAGCACGGCCACGCCGTCTGGAGAGATCTCCAGGTCGATCGCTCGAGGCCCGCCGTCGCCGTGCTGGGCGAGCAGGAAGTTCGCCGAGGCGCTTCGCGGGACGGAATGGATGAGCGTGATGACCTCATCGAGGTCGCGGCAGTTCATGGCGGCGCGGAGCAGGCAGTGGATCGGCACCCCGACCTCTCCCGGCCGGCCGTCGGACGTGTGACCCAGGAAGTTGAGGCACACCCCGAGCCGGTGCTCGTTGAAGCCGATCTTGCCGGTCATGCCGGCCTCGACCAGGCTGACCAGCGCGGGGCCGCCGTCGGGACGCAGCCGCAGAACAACCGGGGCATCGGCGAGTGCCGGATCCCAGTCCCAGTTCTGGCTCAGCGCGAGGGCGGTGCGTCCGTCCACCGACCCGGTCAGGGCGAGCGCGGTACAGGCGGGGATCGCCTCGGCCGCCAGCTCGGCGTCGACCATGGCCCGGACGTCGGTGCGGGCGTTGATGAGCAGGATCTCGTCCAACGACATCCGGGCGCCGCGCGCGATGCCGTCGATCTCCTCCAGGATGTCCGGCATGTGGTCGGCGAGCACTGGTCCGAAGGAACCGGCCCGGGCAAGCAGCTCATCCCGGGAGAAGCGCCCGGACTCCGAGAGCCAGTTGATGTAGAACTGCAGGTTCGAGCGGATCCGGTCCGCGAATGCGCGTCCCTGCGCCAAGCCGAGGTCGCCCGGAGAGCCCGCGGCCTCGAGCTCGGGAAAGGGAGGCTCCGGCGTCTTCGAGCAGCCGGCGATTCCGACTGCGGCCAACGTGGCGACAAATCTCCGGCGGGTCAACGTCATGGCGGCCTCCTCGGGTGGTCGATCACCGGACGATTATAGGCGCAGCGCACCGCGATGTTGTCTCGCCGCCGCAACGCCGCGAGGAGAGGCTGTAGGAATCGTCCGACCCGGCACGGGGACGACACCACCCCGCCCAACGGTTGGGCCAGCCCACCCGGCCGGTCGGGCCGACTTCTCACGGATTTCTAACGCAACCACGACGATTCCTTAACACATGGAAAACCGTGCAACCGGATACCCCGGGCCGGACAAGACTCCAACGAATCGACGTCCGATCAGCCTCGGTGAGCGTCCCCGGGTCCAGTGATGGCCCACGCTCGAAAGAGCACGTACCTCGCCGAACAATTTCAACCAGAGGGAATCGTACTCAGGAACCGATCCCTCGAACACGAAAACCAGGAGGAAGACATGAGGACAAGAAGCTCGATCGTACAAACCGCCGCTCTCGCTGTGGGCCTGACCATCGCCTCGCTGCTGGGCGGGGTGGCCGAGGCCGCGCCGGGGGGCGGGAAGATCGTCGTCGCCAACCGCGCGTCGGGCACGATCTCCGTGATCTCGGTGAAGAACAACGCCGTCAGCACATACGCGCTGCCCGCCGGGGCCAACGCGCCCGAGCCGATGTACGTCTTCTACTCCCCGATCCAACGCCGGGTCTTCGTCGGCGACCGGGCCAACGACCGGGTGGTCGCCTTCGACGCCCACAGCTTCGACGTCGAAGGCATCGCGGATGCCGGCGCCGGCGTCTTCCACATGTGGGGCAGCCGAGCTACAGGCGAGCTGTGGGTCAACAACGACCTCGACAACACCACCAGCGTCATCGACATGCGCACCCTCGAGACGGTCGCCACAATTCCCACACCGGCTGATCTGGTCGCCATGGGCGGCAAGCCCCACGACGTGATTGTCGACCAACAGGGTTTCTACGGCTACATCAGCGTGATCGGCGTTGCGGGAGCCGGCGACGGTCTCGTCCAGGTCGACGCCCGCGACTACTCGGTCGTCAATCGGGCCGTCGTCGGCGACGACCCGCACCTGTCGCTGGCCGCCGGCAACCCCAACCTGTACGTCCCGGCGCAGGGCAGCGACATCGTCGAGGTGCTCGATCGCGAATCGCTCGAGAGCGTCGCGGTGATTCCGGTACCCGGCGCCCACGGGGCGGGGATGCGGGTCAACGGCCGCTACTTCTACACCACCAACCTGCCCGACGGGGGCGACGATGCCATCTATGTCATCGACACCAAATCCAACTCGGTGGTCGGCGACCCGGTGGACACACCGTTCGCCGTCCCGCACAACATCGCCATGACGCCCAACGGCCGGATGATCTACGTCACCCACTCGGGCGGCGCGAGCGACAAGGTCACGGTGTACAGGACCCGGGGCCGATCTCCGATCCCCTCGCTGGTCGGCTCCATCGATGTCGGCCTGAACCCCTTCGGCATCGCCTACGTGCCGTGATTCATCGACCGTCAGACCGGGCCGGCGAAGCGTCGCCGGCCCGGTCGGTTTGATGATCGGTAGGCGGTACTGAGGGAGACTGGAGCCCTAACCGACACTCATTGATCAGAGCCACAGGGCGCGCGGCGCTTCGTGGTCGTCGTTGACCTGCGGGCTCGCGTCGGGGTCGTCCCGCCCGGAGAGGAACGGACAGGCCGAGGTCTCGGTGCGGGTGGTCAGCGCAGGACAACCGGAGCGCGCCGCGAGTGTTGAGAGGTACGGACACGCCGGCGGATTCTCGACGTTGAGCTCTCGGGCCCCGAGCGGGACTCGGCCGACCTGCGAGGCCACGCCATCGACGTACGGACAGGGGGCGCCGGCGCCGGGTCGTGTGAGGGACGGACAGGTTGATGCCGTCGAGGCAGGACCCGACGGTGGTGCGAGATGTTCGACGAGGACCGCGTGGCGGATGTCGGAGACCGCCTCCCGGTCGGCCGCGACGCCGCGCGCGTGATCCGGTACCACGACGACCGTGACGAGGGCGGCAATGGCGATGGAGACGAGAACGGTCAGCGATGCCTGCAGAAATTTGACCATGATGAACGACCTCCAGATCTTCTGATAGGTGCAACACGCGCGGGCCCTTCATCTTTCCAGCAGAACCGCCAGATGGGTGCCAGGGAAGAGATGACATGAGTCCGCGAAGCCGGTGCCGAAGCCGATGCCAGGCTTTCGAACCTTGGGACGTTGAGACGTTCTAAGGTTCTAAAGCCTGGCACCAGCACAGGCACCAGCACAGTTAGAGCCGTGGGCAGGCTGGAAGCCCGCCCCACAATGTTTCAAACCGTTGTGGTGCAGCCATCTTGGCTGCACGAAATCCCCTGCTCCCGGCTTTACTGAACAGTATTGGCCCAAGCCCAAACATCTCACCAGCTGTTCGGCAGCGGCCAACGAAACGGACGAGCCGGTCGCGGGCACCCTGGGTGTCGCCAAGGCCACCTCAGGAGTCGTCCCCCTGATTGCAGAGGGCGTCTTCCAGCCAGTCGAGGGCGCCGGGGGTTTCCCGCCAGGCTTCCTCGGCTTCGAGGAAGTAGATCGCAGCCTCTTCGAAACTGCCGATGGTGTAGCCGTCGGGCGGTTCGTCGGGCAGGTCCTCCCATTCGAGGAGCAGATCGGGGACATGGAGATTGACCTCGAATGCCCGGTCGAGTTGCTCTCTCGACACCTTGGAATCACCCGATTGACGGAAAGCGAGCAGCGCCCGGTTGAAAGCCGGCGCCGCCGTCGGGTCGTCGGCATACGCATCGAGTAGGCGGCCGGCGGCTTCGTCGTCATCGATGACGAGGTACGCCGGAGCCAGGCGGTTTCGGATTCCCTGATTGTCGTTCGGGTTGAGGCGGATGAGGTCGGCGTAGTGATCCACCGCTTCATTGCGTTGGCCTGTGAACCACAGGATGTCTGCCAGCCCCTTGCGCGCCTCCATATAGGGCCGGGTTGAGGCGATCGCCCAGAACTCCCCGGTCTGTTCGGCGAACACCTCCGGCCCGAGGGCCCGCTCGGCCACGGCGACCGCCTCGCGGAAGCGCTCGACGGCGGTCTCGCGATCGCGGGTGTGGATCGCCCGCGCGAGGTGAGCGACGGGCGATTCGGGGTCGAGCTTCAGCGCCTGTCTGGCCATGGCCGCACCACGACGGCCCGGGGTGTCCATGGCCTCGATGGCCAGTGCGCGAGCCTCGTCGCGAGGGCCCTCGGGCGTGCTGATCGGCAGCTCCTTGCCCAGGACCTCTCTGTCCAGGAATTCCCGGATCTCTTCCTCGCTCTCAAAGGACTGCCGCTCGACGAGCTTCTGGATCTCCTCCATGGCCGATGACGCTCGAAGGGGGTTGAACGGCGCTGGGCCGTTGCTGTCGGTTGGCGGGTCGAGGATGTCCGGCAGGCTGAGCTGGAGGCTCAGAGGACCGTTGTTCGTGCTCACAGTCTTGCTCCACGCGCCGGAGTCCAGCTCGTCTTCGGTGGTCTCGGCCAGGGCCCGGAAGATGCCCTCGAAGAAGGCGAGCATCTTGGGGCTTGCGCGGCGGACCCTGCGTTTGGGCCCGTATTGGACGGCGGCGGGAATGGTCTCGTCGGGGCCGGTGGGAAAACCCTGCTCGAGCCACAGGTCATGCTCTCGGACGGGGACCTCCCAGGGTTCGTCATACGTCACCGACCACACGGCGTCGTTGGCGATCTTGGACACCGGGTCCCGATCGTCGTCGGGGTCTGTTTCGAACAGGTCACGGCTCTCGGCGAAGCCGAGGCCGAGCTGGCCGTATTCGCTCAACACGCTGACGAAACGGACATTCGGGGCGGGCCGCGGAGCGCCGATCTCGATGAAGTCACCGGAATCGACGAAACGCCAGGGCGCCGCCTCGCGAAAGGCCGCCGCTCCATCGGCGAACGCACGAAGGTGGTCGACGGTCACCCCCGGGACATCGATCGCGGCGTCAAAAGGCTCGTTGCGAACGTGCTCGCGGTAGAGCTCCCTGACGGGCTCGGCAAGGAGTGGGAGGTCGTTGCGATGTCGAACAGAAAACCGGCGCGCTTTACCGAGGTCGGCCAGCGCTTCCGCGAACTCGGGGCGGTCGACCTCGACGGCAATCGGGAATCGACCCATGGTTTCCGCGAGCGACTCGACGGCCACGACCGCCATCTCGGGACCCGCTTGCGCGGGAGGCGTCAAGTCCGAAGTACCGATCAGGCCGGTCTCGGCACTGGCGGCAATGGCGACTCGAGGTCGATAGGGCGGATCGCCTTCACCGATCCAGAGCGGAGCTCGAATCTCGCCGACCTGCCAGGTGTCGCCTTCGGGCTAGGCTAGTCCACCCCCTCAACGGCAAGCAGCTCGGGCCAGGATCCGTCAGGGCTTGTGCGCGACGAGCTGGACCACCGCGCCGTCGCCGTGGTGAAGGTCGCCCTCGTGGATCGGTCGCACCAGCTCGCGGCCGTGCTCGATCCGGAGTCCGCGCAGCTCGCTGCGAAGCTCGGCGAGGGTCATCATCAGAGCGGCGTTGGGCGGGCCCCCGGTTCGTAATTCGAGCTGCTTCGGAGTGAACGCCTCCAGCAGCAACAAGCCCCCCGACTCGAGTCCGTCAACGACTCTGCGGTGCAGATCGACGCGCAGGGGCGGGGGCAAATGGCAGAAGATCGAGACGACGCCCGCGAAGGAGGACCGGGGGATGACGAAGTCGGCGAGGTCGGCGACCACCGTCTCGATGGCGACATTCGCTTCGGCAGCGAGCCGCTCGGCCTTTTCGAGCCCGACGGCGGAGCTGTCGACGGCCACCACCTCGTAACCGAGACCGGCGAGGTAGACGGCGTTGCGCCCCTCGCCTTCGGCAAGGCAGAGCACGCGCCCCTCGGGCACCTGCCCGGCGTTCTCGACCAGGAAGCCGTTCGGCTCGCGGCCGTAGACGTATGTCTTGGTGTCGTAACGTTCGTCCCACACAGATGGCCTCCGCACCCGTCGCCGCATGGTAGCGCGGATGGCTGCCGAGTTCGAGCCGGAGCCGGTGCCAGGCTTTGAGCCGGTGCCAGGCTTTAGAACCGGTTTACTCGCCGTATGTATTTACCATCGAGGTTTTAAAGCCTGGCACCAGGAACGGGCTAGGTCAGGGGATCGGTGACGCCTGAGGGTGCGAAGATAGATGCCTCCGATCACAACCTCACAACCCGCTCGGATATCTGTCCTGTTGTGAAGACGTGATCGGTGGCACCGATCCGTGAAGACGTGATCGGTGCCACCGATCCCGATCGCACCGATCGGATCGGCTAAGCTGGCGTCGTGCCTGTCGAACAGATCCACGACGGTCGAAAGACCAGCCAGAAGGTCGGCCTCGTGCTGGGTCCTTTCCTGTTTACCCTCACCCTTTTCCTGAACCTCGACCCCTCCAACCCGACGGTCACCCGCATGGCGGCGGTCGCGGTGCTGATGGCGACCTGGTGGATCACCGATGCGATCCCGCTGTCGGCGACGGCGCTGCTGCCATTGGTGCTGTATCCCGTGCTCGGAATCATGAAGACTCGGGATTGCGCACCGATCTACATCAACAGCACGATCTTTCTCTTCATCGGCGGTTTCATGATTGCCGTGACCATGGAGAAGTGGCGGCTGCACAAGCGAATCGCGCTGTGGGTCATCCGGAGGATCGGCGGTGGGCCGGCGCGCGTCATCCTCGGTTTCATGGTCGCCGCGGCCTTCCTTTCAATGTGGATCTCGAACACCGCCACCGCGATCATGATGGTGCCCATCGCCATGGCCATCGTCCTTCAACTCGAGGAGAGATACGGCATCAAGGCCTGCCATTCCTTCACCGTCACGCTGATGCTCGGCATCGCGTACGCATGCTCGCTGGGCGGCATGGCGACCCTAGTCGGCACACCGCCGAATCTGTCGTTCGCGAGGATCTTCGAGATCACCTTCCCCGATGCCGAGCCCATCGCGTTCGGGCAGTGGCTGGTGATGGCGTTCCCGATCACCCTGGTCATGCTGGCCCTCGTGTGGCTTCTGTTGACCCGCGTGCTCTTCCGATTCCCGAAAACGTTCGATGTCGATCAGAATGTGGTGAAGCGCGAGTATGCAGCGCTCGGCAAGATGTCATTCGAAGAGCGGGCTGTGCTCACGGTCTTCGCGGCAACCGCCATCGCTTGGATCTTCCGCAAGGACCTGGTGCTGGGGATGGTGACCATTCCCGGATGGTCGCGGCTGGTGCCGCGGGCGGACCTGATCGACGACGCGACGGTCGCGGTCGCCATGGCGATGATCCTCTTCTTCATCCCGACCCGTAGCCCGAAGGCCACCTGCCCCACCGTGATGGGTGTCGATGTGTTCACCAAGATCCCGTGGCACATCGTGCTGCTCTTCGGTGGCGGTTTCGCCCTCGCCCAGGGATTTCGGGAAACCGGCCTGTCGGAGTTCATCGGCGTTCAATTCGCGGGCCTCGAAGGAGTGCCGCCCTATGTCATGATCGCGCTGACCTGCGGCGGCCTCACGTTTCTGACCGAGTTGACCTCCAACACGGCGACCACCGAGATGATCCTGCCGATTCTGGCTTCGGTCGCAGTCGCCATCAAGACCAACCCGCTGCTGCTGATGATCCCGGCCACCCTGTCGGCGTCATGCGCCTTCATGATGCCGGTGGCCACTCCCCCGAACACCATCATCTTCGGCAGCGGCCGGATCACAATCGCCGAAATGGCCAGGGTGGGCATCATCATCAACCTCATAGGCGTGCTGGTCATCTCGGTGGTGTTCTACTTTCTCGGCACTGCGGTTCTCGATATCGATCCGGCGGGTCTCCCGGCATGGGCGGTGACCGGCGGGTGAGTCCAAGAGCCCTCGCAGGGGCAATCAGGAAGCTCGCGTAGAACAGATCGCCGTCGATCGCGTAGAGAAGATGTTCGGTCGAGGTGTTCCGCGTGGCGGTGCGGGCTCTAACAGAAGCCTGTGCCAGGCTTCAGAACCTTCGAAAGTTCCAACTTCCCAAGTTACTAAAGCCTGGCACCACTAGGCACCACTACACTAAGCCTGGCACCACTACCACTACGGTCGTTGACGAACGCCGCGGCCGGGCGCACATTTCTTATTGAGCTGTCAATCTGCTGGGTGCCGCGGTTGATGCATGAATTTTGCACGGCCGCAAGGGGGGGCGTGATGTACGACTTCATGTTGGACGAAGAGGCGCGTGCGGCCCGAGACGAGCTGCGCGAGTTGGTGAAGACCGAGGTCGACCCGGAGTATCTCCGGCGGATGGACCGCGACGAGATCAAGTTCCCGCGGGGGCTCTTCGAGACCTTTGCGCGCAGAAACACCCTCGGTCTTCGGTTTCCGAGGGAGTACGGCGGGCGGGGTCTGTCCTGGGTGGCCGAGTGCGCGGCCATGGAGGAGGTCGGCGTGCTCGGAACGGCCGCGGGTTGCTGCTACGTGATGCCGTCCATCGTCGGTGAGTCGCTGCATGTCTTCGGCTCCGAGGAGCAGAAGCAGCGCTATCTCGCACCCATGCTCGCGGGCGACAAGGTCGCAGCGGAGGCGCTGACCGAGCCCCGCGGCGGTTCGGATTTCTTCGGTGCCTCCAGCCGCGCCGAGGATCGGGGCGACCACTTCGTCGTTCGTGGGATGAAACGGTTCATCGTCGGCGCCGAGGGGGCCGATTTCTTCCTCGCCTACGTTCGCACAAACCACGACGAGGACGCCCGGCCGGATCGCCGAATCAGCGCCATGCTCATCGATCGCGGGCCCGGCGTCGAGGTCAAGTACCTCTACGGTTTGATGGGCACCCGCGGTGGCGGCACCGGGCGGGTGGTCTTTCGCGATGTCGAGGTGCCCAAGGAGAACCTCATCGGCGAGCTGCACGGCGGCGCCGAGGTCTTCAACACCATGATGGTGCCCGAGCGGTTGTGCAGCGCCGCACCCATCACCGGCGGAATGAGGGCATGCCTCGATGTGGCGATGAAGTACGCGAGCCGGCGCAAGGCGTTCGGCCGCCCGATCCGCAAGTTCCAGGCGGTGAGCTTCATGGTGGCTGACGCCCAGACCCTCCTCGACACCTCGCGGGCGATGATCTACCAGGCCGCGCGGGCTGCCGACGCCGGTGCACCGAATCTCCGGCGAATTGTCTCCGAAACCAAGAAGGCCGTCACCGACGCCGGTTGGGAGGTGTCCAACCTGGCGATGCAGATCACCGGCGGAATCGGCTACACCGATGTCTATCCCATCGAACGGGCGGTCCGCGACATGCGCCTAGCGCAGATCTGGACGGGCACCAACGAGATCATGAGCGCACTGATCCAGCATGAGGCGTTTGCCGAGGCCGCCGCCGAGAAGGGGACCTACCGCGACTTCGAGCTCGACGCCATGCACGTCGACGACGCCGAGAAGATCTTCGACGACGACGACATGTGGAGGGTGTACGAGGCCGGCGAATAGTCCGGATGGTCGGTGGTCCCAGGAGCGTTGGTGCCAGGAGGGTTGCCTCGCAACTGTAGATTTATGATCTGGGGTCGACCATGGAATCGGCTTCGGCCTCCACGGGGAACCCGACGCAACCTTTTCCACGCCCAGCGGTATCTCAGTTGAAGGGTTGCGGGGCAGCGGCGACCTTGTCGAACGGTCGATGAGACCGCTCGGCCAGCGAGTTCGAGGAGGACCGGCCTGTTGAGAACTTTGAACCGCCGCCCGAAACCCAGCGCTCTGTCATTCCGTTCCACACTCGTAATGATCGCCCTCGTCGGCGCCCCGCTGTGTCTGTCGCCGACGCCGGATCTTCGTGCGGAGGAGTCCACCGATGAACTCGCAGCGGTTGCCCCACAAACCGCGGTCTACAACGTCCATCCGATCGATGCGGAAATCGATGTCGACGGACGGCTCGACGAGGCGCCGTGGCAAAGCCCTCCGATCTTCGAGCTGGAGTACGAAACGCGTCCGGCGGAGAACGGTCCGGCGCCCGTGCGTACCGAGGTCTGGATCGGCTACGACCTGAACAACCTCTATGTCGCTTTCCACGCGTACGATCCCGAACCGGAGAAGATCCGCGGCCGGCTCTCCGACCGCGACACTGCGTACCAGGACGATTTCGTCGGGGTGGTGCTCGACACCTTCAACGACCAGCGGCGAGCTTTCGAGTTCTTCGTCAACCCGCTCGGGGTGCAGATGGACATGACCCAGAACGAGATGACCGGTGGCGAGGACGACTCGTGGGACGCCATCTGGGACTCCGCCGGCCGGATCACCGCCACCGGGTACGTCGTCGAGATGCGGGTGCCGTTCTCATCGTTGCGGTTCCCCAAGGCGGAGGACGGGATGACCTGGGGGATCGACGCAGTGCGAATGTACCCCCGCGGGCAGCGATACCGGCTGGCGTTGCACCCCATCGAACGCGGTAACAACTGTTATCTCTGCCAGGGCTCCAAACTGGTCGGATTCAAGGGCGTCAAGCCGGCCAGGTCCATCGAGCTCGTCCCGACGTTGACGGCGTCGATGAGCGGTGCCCGGGAGGACTTCCCGGACGGCGAGATGGTCGACGGCGATCCCGATGTCGATCCCGGGATCACCGCCCACTGGGGCATCACACCGAACCTGATCCTCACCGGTGCGATCAATCCCGACTTCTCGCAGGTCGAGGCGGACGCGGCGCAGCTCGACGTCAACACGCAGTTCGCACTCTTCTACCCGGAGAAACGCCCATTCTTCCTCGAGGGGGCGGACATCTTCGCCACCCGCTTCAATGCGATCTACAGCCGCAACATCGCGGACCCGGACTGGGGAATCAAGCTCACCGGCAAGGTGGGCAAAGACGCGATCGGCGTGATCATGGCCGAGGACAGCCGGACCAACATCCTCATCCCGTCGAGCCAGTCCTCGGAGCTCGCGACGATTGAGGAGGGCAACCTGTCGACGATCGTGCGTTACCGCCGCGATCTCTTCGGCGCCACCACCGGCGGCTTTTTCTACACCGGGCGCGAGGGCGACGACTACTCCAACCGCCTTCTCGGCGGCGATATCCTTTTTCGCTGGAAGGACACCGAGGCGGCGCGGATCGAGATCCTCGGCTCGCAGACTCAGTACTCGGAGGAGATCGCCGACGAGTACGACCAGGACACCGAGAAGCTCTCGGACTATGCCATGCGGCTGGTCTACCAGCACACCTCACGCAACTGGATGTACTTCGTCCTCTACCGGGACGTCGGAACGGACTTCCGCGCCGACCTGGGCTTCGTCCCGCGGGCCGACTTTCGCCAGGGCCAGGTCATGCTCGAACGGGCCTGGTACCCGGAGAAGGCCGGTTGGAGCCAGGTTCGCCTGGGCGGACAGTGGGATGAGTACCAGGATCAGAGCGGACAGCACCTGAGCCGCGACATCGAGCTCTTCTCCTGGGCGCAGGGTCCGCGCCAGTCATTCGTTCGCCTGTCGCTGTTCGAGGGAAACCTCTTTTTCAACGGCGAGCTCTTCGACACCGACCGGGTCGACGCCTACGGTGAGGCCCAGATCCTTCCCAATCTCTATTTCCAGCTCGCAGCCGTCGTCGGGGGTCAGGTGGACTTCGCCAACGCCCAGCAGGGCGATGTCCTCCGTCTCGACCCGGCTCTGCGGCTCAACGTCGGGCGCCACCTGCAGCTCAACCTCGATCACTCCTTCGAGCAGCTCGATGTCGACGCGGGTCGCCTCTACACCGCCCGTTTGAGCCAAATGCGGCTCACCTACCAGATCAACGTCCGCACCTTCGTCCGCTGGATCAGCCAGTACCTCGACGTCGACCGAGACCCGTCGCTCTACACCGATGAGGTCGATGCCCGGAGCCGGACCCTGTTCAACCAGATCCTGTTTTCGTACAAGATCAACCCGCAGACGGTCTTCTTCCTCGGCTACTCGGACAACTACCTCGGCGACGAACAGATCGAACTCACCCAGGAGAACCGCACCATCTTCCTCAAGGTCGGCTACGCCTGGATGCTCTGAGCAGGTCTCCGACCCTGCTTCCCACCCGGGGCGGCGGCCGGCCGGCCGGTAGGCAGCCGGCGATCGCCGAAATGACTCATCGACGGGACGCGGTGATGCGATCGCGCGGGCGGTCCGGTCCTTTCTCCGCTCGGCTGCCGACACGACGGCGGGTCTGGCCGGCGCTACGGGTCAACGACCTCGGACGCAACGGAACTTCGCGAACATGAACGGGTAGTGGCGCTGGAACCAGTTGCGGAAGCTGCGCCGGATGAGCTGGGTCGGTGTCGCCCACGAGGCGCCGAGCATGACCCGGTGGAGGCCGTCGAAGAAATCGGCCGAGTACCCGGGATAGCTCCGGATGGTGGCTTCGAAGCCGGGAAACGGCGCGAAGACCGAGTCGGTCCACTCCCACCCGTTGCCCACCAGCTCGGCAACGCCCCAGGCCGAGTCGCCGCCGGGAAGGCACCCCACCGGGGTCGGCGACCAGTGGTGGAAATCGAAGTTGCCGTGGCTCGGCGACGGTGCGCTGTCGCCCCATGGATAGCGCCGATTTTCACCGCTCGGAGTCGTGTAGGCGGCGCGGTGGAACTCGGCCTCGGTGGGCAGTCGCGCGCCTCGCCAACGACAAAAGGCGCGGGCCTCGGCGTGGCTCGCATAGACCGGCCAGTCGCGGACAACCCCGAGATCCAACCGGTCGAAGAGGGTGTCGTAGGTCAACGAGCCGTTGTCGTGGGACCAGAAGATCGGGAGCTCGAGGCCGATCCGTTGCCGCCACCGCCAGTCGTCGTCGCCCCACAGCTCGGCGCGGGAGTAGCCGCCGTCAGCCACGAACTCGCGAAACTCGGCGTTTCGAACCGGGGTGCGGTCCATGGCGAAGTCGCCGACGCTGACCTCGAGCTGTGGAAACTCGTTGTCCCAGCCGAAATCGCCGGCAGAGGAATCGGCGCCCAGGACCACCCCTCCCCCGCCGATTTCGACCACTGCCGGGGGCGTTGCGCCGTCGAATCGGTACGGCGCCATGGCCTGCGGCCGCCGCTTTCGGTCGAACGGCAACTGTTGAAACAGATACTGAAGCGTCTCCTGGTGCATCAGCTCGTGCTCGATGGCGACCTCGAAGATCCGGCCTCCCTCGGCCAACGGATCCTCCGCCGCGCGATCCGCGACCTCGTCGATCGCCGTCAGCAGCTCGTGCCGGACGCGATCGCGATAGTCGATGATCTCGCTGATGGGCGGCCACTCTGCGGCGGACTCGTAGTGGTCCACGCCCATCGGGTCGATCCCACGTTCGAAGAGCGCATCGAAGTCGGGTCGGAATGCCGGCCGGTCGAGCGCGCCGCGGCAGACCTGGTTCCAGGCGAAGGCCGGCAGGTGGCCGAGATAGAAGATCAGTGGGTGGCGGAGCGCGACCGGCTGATCGAGCAGCGCCCCGGGCTCGAGCAGGTCGAATATCTCATCGGATCTCGACCAACACGCCTCCAGACGCCGCCGAATGTCCCCGGTCAAGATGACTCCGGATCGCCGATCGGCCGGACCAACGCCGAGGCGAAGAGAGCTTCGGGGTCGGTGAACCACCCCGAGAGCTCGAGACCGGTTCCTTCGAGCGCCGCGACAAAGGAGTTCGGCGTGTACTTGCGGCTGATCTCGGTTCGGATGTCATCGCCGGCGTCGAATCGCAGCCGCCTGGTGTCACCCAGCGACACCGAGGTCGGACGCCTCGCGCGGAGCCGCATCTCGATCCACTCCTGATCGGCATCATAGAAGGCCACGTGTTCGAAGGCATCAATCTCGAAATCGGTGCCGAATCGGCGGTTGAGCACCCTGAGCGCGTTGAGGTTGAACTCGGCGGTGACCCCGGCGCTGTCGTTGTAGGCCGCCTCCAGCCTCCCGCGGTCCTTGACCAGATCGAGTCCGACCAGGAAGGCGTCGTCCGGGCCGAGCGCCGCTCGGACCCTCCTGAGAAAACCATCCATCTGACGGGGATAGAGGTTGCCGATGGTTCCGGCGAGGAAGATGAATAGTCGCCGCCGGCCACCGTTCCCCACGGTCCCCAAATCGTGGACAAAATCACCGACCACGCCCCGGACCTCCATCTCGCAGTAGCGGGCGGCCAGGGTTTCGGCGGAGGAGCGGAGAAAGGTCTCGTTGATGTCCAGCAGCACGCAACCCTCGAGGTGCGAACCCCGGCGCATCGCGTCGAGCAGGAGCTGGATCTTCCGCCCCGCCCCCGAACCGAGCTCGACCAGCTCCCGGGCCCCCGTGGCCTCGACCACCTCATCGGCGATGGCGGCCAGCAGAGCCTCTTCGGTCCTGGTCTGGTAGTACTCGGGAAGAACGGTGATCTCCTCGAAGAGGTGGGACCCGACGTCGTCGTAGAAGTACTTGGAGTCGATCCTCGGCAGCGTCCGCAGCAGATTTCTCCGCACCTCGGCCCGCTCGTCGTCGAGACTCACCGAGCGGTGGCGTCCATGCTCGATCCGCACAGGTTGTCCTATTTCGGCGCCGGCCGTCTGTCTCGTTTTCATCAAGTACCTCGTCCCCGCAGGCTTCATAGAGGTAGGCAACACGCGAAAAGCGCCGAAAATTCTGGGGAGGTTCGGGCAGCATCCGCGATGGTGAGTGCTCGACTTCCATGGGTTCGATCGCCTTTGGATCGCGCCCGTTCTCGTGCGCGTCGGCGCCGACGTCAACACTGGCGACGCCGACTGGTAAGGTGGCGTTGCAAATCACTCCTGAGCACCGCCACGAGGAATCGTACAATTGAGGTGGAGGACTGGATGCGCTGTGGTCAATATGCCGTGCAACAGGTAATGGTTGGGCTCTACCGCGTGGGGATCGTGGGCTTGCGAAAGGCGTGCGCCGCGGTTGCCGCCGCCGGTCACAGCGATCGGGAGAAGATCGTGGACGCCCTCCTCGAAGAGCTCGAATCCGAAAACTACATCACCGAAAACGTACGCGAAGCGTATCGTATCGCCCTATGGCGTGAGTACCTTCGCGCCACGGACCGCGACTTCAGTGAGTTTTTCTCTCACTTCGAGGTCACGGTACGTGGCGGACACGGCGAAGATCGCAACCGGCTGATCGAGCTCTGCCGATCAGTGCTCGCAGATTTCGAGCTCCAGCCCGATATTGAACTCGAGCCGGCAGAGGATGACGGACCCAACCCTCAGCTCGTCATCGGTGACGAGGTCATTGCGAGCGGCCTACCGTCGAGAAGAGTGCTGAAGGCGATCATCCGCCGTCGGATCTCGGATTGGTGACCAGGTTGATGATGAGCACGAGGCGCGGGTCGCCTCGCCGTTGAGCCCGGAGTCGACACTCGAGAACCAGCTGTCAGCTCCGACGTATCTCCTGCAAGCAACTCACGCCTCTGGAGGTCTGTCATGAGATCGATACTCATCATCGCGACCGCTCTCGTGTTCGCGATCGTCGGCGCGGTGGTCCATCTTCAGGCCACGGCCGACGCCTCGACCGCAACCGCATTCACAAAGAACACACCGATACCCGTCTATCTGATGGGGGCGGCACACACCCCGGGTTATAACGACACCCAGTGGCGAACCAGCCTCGAGGTGTGCAACTTCAGCGGCGTCTCCCGGTCGTATGAGCTCGGCTTTCTCCACCGCGGAGAGAGCAACCCCGACCCGGCCACGGTCGAGCTGGCGCTCGCGCCCGGGCTGTGCGTAAACTACCCGGACGTCGTCACGTCGGTCTTCGGCTTCGACGAGGCGGTGGGGACGATCCGACTCACCGCTGACGGCGACGGGGTGGTCGCGGTGGCTCGGACGTACAACGACACCCCGGACGGCACCTACGGAACGGCTCTCGGAGCCAACCCTGCCGATCGGGCCGTGGCCCACGGAGCAAGCACTGTCCTGGTCCACCTCGCACAATCCGCATCGGACACCGACGGCTACCGCACGAACCTCGACCTTCTCAACGTGACCGATCTCGAGCTCGCCGTCGAGATCGCCCTCTACGGCTCGACGGGAGTCCGCTTCGGAACCCTGTCGGCCACCCTCGAACCGTTCGAGTACAGCCAGGAGACCCGGGTCTTCCGCCAGGTGACCGAGGGCGAGGTGGCGGACGGCTACGCGGTCATTCGAACCACTACCGCCGGTGGCGGGTTTCTGGCCGCGGCGTCGCTCGTGGACAACCGCACCGGTGACACGACAACCATCTCGGCCAGTGCGGTCCCGAGCTCCGAGCGCTGGCTGGAGCCGGAGAACCTCGGCCCGGTCATCAACACCGCAGGCGACGAGTGGTATCCCATCTTCGCGCGTGACGGCTCGTTCATGATCTTTGTATCCCGAGGGCGCGGGGGGTACGGCGGCGCGGACCTGTTCATCTCGCGGTTCCTCGACGGTGAGTGGCAGGTACCGGAGAATCTGGGAGCCAATGTCAACACCGCCGGCTTCGAGTCCGCGCCTTTCCTGACAACGGACGACCGCACTCTGTACTTCACAAGCAACTCCGGCGGCATCGCTGGCAGCTTCGATGTCTGGTACAGCCAGATCGAAGACGGGGTGCCCGGGCCGCGGGTCAAGATTCCATCGCCCATCAGCACCGGCGCCCTCGACTGCTGTCCGGTCCTTTCGCCCGACGGCAACTCCCTCTACATCTGCTCCGACCGCACCGGCGGCTACGGCAGCCTCGATGTCTGGGTGTCGCAAAAGGCCGGCGGAGAGTGGCAACCACCGGTCAATCTCGGCCAGGTCGTCAACTCGAGCGGTCTTGACAGCCCGCGATGGATCTCGGATGACGGGAACACCCTGATCATCGACTCGAACCGGCCGGGCCGAATCGGTGGCGCCGATCTCTGGTCGGTGGTCAAGAGCGGCGCCGAGTGGCTCGCCCCGGTCAATCTCGGCGCGCCCGTCAACAGCAGAACCGATGAGCAGGGGCCCGGGTTTCTCGGCAACAACGGCGAAATCGGAGGACGGATCTTCTTCGGCTCCGGACGTCCGGGCGGCTACGGTGGCTGGGATATCTGGCGGTCCGATTTCGGGTATCCCGTCGCCGCCGGCGTCGTCGCCGCATCGGGCGCGGGGCCCGTCCGGCTTCCCGCCGTCACCGCCATCGCGAAACAGGCCGAGACCGGGTCCGCCGCCGGGCAGGCGCCCATCGGTCGTGGCTGTTGCTCGAGCAGCGACTCGTAGCTCGATGTCGTGAGCTGCAAAGGAGCTGGAGGACGACGTCCCTCGATGACGATCAGTTCATCCGAACCGGAGACGTTGAACGCGGACACGAGGTCGCCGGGGTGGGATCCATCCCGTCACGGAACCACCGACGACCACTCGGCTGTGTCGCCCGACTCGAAGCCGTCAATGAAGACCCCCATCACCAGGCCGACATCGTCGACGCCGATGCGAGCTGAGGGCGGCGCCCCGTTGTCGGCCACGACGATCTCCAAGACGCTCGGCAGCCCGCGCTCCTCCTCGGTCAGTGCCACGGTTCGGCACTGCCAACCGGAGGCGGCCACCGGGTCTTCCTCGTACATCATCCGGCTGCCGGCGCCCTGATGGAGGATGAGTGTCAGGAGGTCCCCGGCGCCCGCCGCCTCGATCTTGCGGCAGAAGCGAACGCCGAAGGCGCCCCCGGGCACAAGGAAGCGGTTGTGCCGCCGCCACTGCCCGGCGTCGAGACGGAGGTAGTCGTCGCCGTCATCGGCGAGCTGACCGGAGCCGCCACCGCCGTGGAACTGCCAGCCCGAGAAGGCGGAGGCGCTCGACTGTTTCTCGAGGTCGCCGTTGACGAGTCCCTCGGCCAGATTGAAGTTGAAGAGCACCTGCTGCATGGCTCCGGGATCATCGGGGCAACGCACCGCCGAACCACCGACGCGGGAGACGTTGTAGCCGTCGATGGTGCGCGCCAGCGGCCACGTCCTTGCCGCGGTGTCACAGGTGGTGATCGCCGGGTCGAACCAGTCGGCGCCCGGAGGATCGCCGGTCACCGGATGAGTGGCGGCTGCGGTGTCGATGGTGAAGTGGTACCAGGCGTGGACATCGGAGTGGCAGAAGGCGCCGAGTCCGCTCGCATCGAAGTCCGACCCGCCGGGGACGGTCTTGCCGTCCGGATCGAAGAGACACGGCCAGCCGTCCACGTCGCGCCAGTAGTTGTCGTGGTAGCCGAGACCGAGCCATGAGCACACCCCGGACGGCTCGCCCGGCGGCGATCCGCATCGATAGTCCGGATGAAGATCGTTGACGTCGAGATCGTCCCACAGCCCCTCGGGCTCGGGCCGATCTTCACTCAAGCCGAAGGCTCCGGTGTCGTGCGGATCGAGGCTGGTCACCTGCTCGGGCGCCGGCAACCCGGCTGCGAGGAGCCGCTCCGCGGTCTCGCTCGAGACCACCGCACCCCGGCTGTGGCCGATGAGGTGGACATGGTCGAGGATCGCGAGGGGTGGGTCCGACCCGGCCCACCGGACGAGACCGGCGACCAGCGCCTCCGCCGCCGCCTCGGAGAAGCCGGTGCCGGACTCGGCGCTGTCTGCCGCCCAGTCGAAGACGATGACGGTCTCGCCCCCGGCGCCCTGCGGGCCGCAGGCCGGGTGGCCGCAGTCATTGAGGTCTCCCGACGCCGGGTCGTAGGAGAAGATCCTCCCCTCTCCGGCTCGAACCCTGACGGCTTCCGCCATGTGGAAGGGCCAATCGGGCATGGTTCCCGACAGCTGGAACCCGTGGATGATGACGGTGGTCCCGGTGACCGCCTCGCCACGCTCTTCCGGGTCGGCCGCACCGCCCTCGCCCCAGGAGAGCGCGCTGCTCGCCATCACCCACACGATCACTCCGATCAGGCGAAGGAAACGGTGGTGGATCATCGGCAACAGCATACTCGACGGGCCTGGACGGCGGCGAAACACCGACGAACCTCGGGTCGTCATCCTCATCCGCGATGACGACGTAGCCTCCCGAGACGGCGATGTCCTGAATCACGCCGGGCACGGCAATCTCATCAACCACTCGGGGTGAGGCGGGGTTTGAATCATCGGCGACAAGCAGCATCGCGCCGGGCACCGATCGAGGACATCCAGATCGGGAATATTTCTCGGCGCGGAGGTTTGTACGCGATAGAGAAATTCGTGTGCTCGACGATGGTTGCGCGGCGGTCTTCCGACGACCGCCGACAAATGGAACTGGAGGACGAAGCTATGAAGATCTCGAAACGCGATATCGGAAACGTCACGGTCGTGGAGATCAAAGGGAAGGTCACGATCGGATCCGGCGATGTCGTCTTGCGCGACACGATTGATCAAGCCGTGAGCAGCGGCAAGAAGAACCTCGTGGTCGATCTCGGGGGTGTCTCCAAAATGGACTCGTCGGGTCTGGGCGAGCTTGTCGCGGCGCACAAGACGGTTGTCTCGGACGGTGGGGCGATCAAGCTGGCGAACATCCCAAGCAAGCTCTACAACGTCATGGGCGTCGTCCAGATCATCTCGATCTTCGATGTCTTCGACGATGTCGACGAGGCGTTGGGTACCTTCGATCGCTAGCCTGTAGCACAAAGAGTCTGCGGCGCCGTTTTGGTGTCGTTTGGCCCCTGAAGCTCGCGCCTGCACAGCCGAACGGCCCCGAGAGACGAGCGAGCTATCCTGTTTGGCGGCGTTCAAGCCGACCGCGGTGAGCATCCAGCGGTGGCAGCATCTCGCCCGGACCGAGGAAAAGAAGATCCGCGTCAAGGCGATCAACTATGAGCTTTTCAAAGACATCGCCGGCGAGCGAGAGGTCTGAGTCGGAACGGATGCCACCGATTCGGCATCGGCGGGCCAGGGCGATCCCCGGGATTCAATATAGTCGGGGATGGGTGCTCATATCATGTTGCCGATACGCGCTTCTTGCCTGATAGCGTTGCTCTCAACCCCTCCCGGCTCTGATGAGCCTCCGCAGCTGGGCGGCCGCTTTCTCGAGGATCCGGGTTTGGCTCTCGTCGAGCTCACGGGCGGACAGACTGAGGCCGGGCGTGATTGGCGCCCGGGTCACACGCTCGGATCGACGCCCTCCGCTTCGGCCGGATCGGGCCGTCGCCCGGCTCAGCCGGGTCAGGAGCTCGGAGAGGTCTTCCTCGGGATCGGGTGGCGG
>JARFRM010000104.1 GCA_029287235.1 Thermoanaerobaculales bacterium | reverse complement strand
TGATGAATGCCGGGCCTCGTGCTCGGGCAGACGGGGACTATCGTACAGGGTCAGACCTCCTCGAACGGCCCTGAAGGCAGGCAGGATGCCTGCCCCACAATCAGTCGGACCACTATTTGGGATCAACCGAGCTAGTGCGATGGTGCGATGTATTTCATCATTCCGCATTCATCATTCATCATTCGACTGCTGATCGAGCGAAGCGAGATCAGTAGTCGTGAGTGCCCATGTGCACCGGGACGCCAAACTTTTCCTCCATGACCGCGGTGACGCCATCGACATTCATCGGGCAGTTCATGAGCGCGGTGGCTTTCTTGACGCAGGTTCCGAAGTAGATCTCGTCCACCGAGACTCCGAGGGAGTCGAGCACGGTCATCTGCAGGTCGACCCGGGGAACGACCAGTCCCGGACAGTCACCGCAGCCGCATTTGAAGACGACCCGGACATCGCCGGCATCTTCAAAGGCGAAGGTGTTCTCGTTGACCGACTTGTAGCACTTGGCGCAGCCGACGCAGCTCGCATCCTGGATCCGCTCGCAATAGACGATACCGATTTTCTTGGCCATACACGAACCTCCAGACTCGTCTTCCACGAGATTCTAAACTATTCCAAATAAAGGAGAAAGCTGCTCAGTTGAGCAAGAGGAAGAACATCGAAAATCATGAATGATGAATGATGAATTTCGGGCCTCATACTCAAGCAGAACTGGACTATCGTACGAGGCCGCGCCGACTCGAACGCCTCTGAAGGGCAGGCAGGATGCCTACCCCACAATCAGCCTCACCATCGTCTTGGATCAACCGTGGTGGCTGCGATGGTGCGATGAAATTCATCATTCATCATTCCTAATTCATCATTCTGCGCTTCAGCGCAGCCCGGAAGGAAATCCTTCCGGTGGGTGGTCGTACTCGACGCCGAGCTTCCCTTTGACGATATTGCCCATGGGAAAGCCCTGACATCCCACGTCTTTGAGGTGTTCGAGCACCTTCTTCAAGCGCTTCGGTGGGATGATGAGGACCATCCCGACACCCATGTTGAAGGTCCGCCAGAGATCATCCTCGGGCACCTTCCCCCGCTCGGCTAGGACCTTGAAGACCGGCGGGATCTCCCAGGCGCCGACCTTGATGGTGGCCTGCAAGCCCTTGGGCAAAACCCTGGGGAGGTTGTCGGTCAGTCCACCGCCGGTAATGTGGGCCATGGCGTGGATATATCCGTTCGCCAGAAGCGGCCAGACCTCGTTGACATAGCAGCGGTGGATCTTGAGCAGCTCCTCCCCCACCGAGCAGCCGAGCTCGGGAATCACGTCATCGGGTCCGAAACCGGGATCGTCGAGAAGCACCTTGCGGGCCAGCGAGTAGCCGTTGGTGTGAAGCCCCGTGCTCGGGAGGCCGACCAGCACGTCGCCCTTCTTGACCTTCGAACCATCGAGAATCGACTTGCGATCGACCACGCCGACGATGAAACCCGCCAGATCGTAGTCGCCGTCGCCGTAGAATCCCGGCATTTCGGCGGTCTCACCGCCAAGCAGGGCAACCCCGGCTTCGGAACAGGCCGTCGCCACACCGCCGATGACATCGGCCACCACATCGGGTTCGAGCCGGCCGGTGGCGCAGTAGTCGAGGAAAAAGAGCGGCCGCGCCCCCTGGACAAGAATGTCGTTAATGCAGTGGTTGACCAGGTCCTGACCGACGGTACCGTTGCGGCCGGTGGCGATGGCCACCTTGAGCTTTGTCCCGACACCGTCGGCCGAGGCAACCAACACCGGCTGGGAGAAGCCCCTCGGCACGCGGAAGAGCCCTCCAAAGGCGCCCTGATCGGAGAGGACCCCATCGGTGTAGGTGTTGCGAACCATCTTCTTGACCTGCTCGAGGGCCCTGTCCTGCGCATCGATGTCCACGCCAGCGTCCTTGTAGGTTGCCATGGCTTCGCTCCCACCCGCGTCCGTTTCCCTTTTCAGTTTCCGTTTCCGTGCCCGTATCTTTCCGAAGACTCTATTCTCCCGGACCATATCCCGAGCACCGACCAGTGACAAGAGGTTATGTGACAAACCCTGGGTGGAGGCGGAGGGTTTTCGGAAACGGATACGGCTGCGGAAACGGATTCGGGTTCAAGTGGCACTCCAGCGCCAATCCTGATACAAACACCCCATGATCATCACACGCAGGTATCGGACCCCCGGGCTCTCGTCAGTGGAGCAGAAGAAGGCACTCGAGACGGCCCGCAGCCTCGGTCTCGAGATCGACCACCTCCACACCGAGCACTGCTTCTACATCGCCAGCGATGACCAACTCGACGACCAACAGACGGAGGTTCTGCGTTGGCTTCTGGCCGAGACCTACGAACCGGATGGCTTCGGCGAGATCAGTTTCTTCACCGACAGGGGCGGGGAGGTGGTCGAGGTCGGCCCACGAATGAGCTTTTCCACCGCCTGGTCGACCAACGCCGTCGCCGTGTGCCACGCATGTGGACTCGACACGATCCAACGGATCGAGCGGTCTCGGAGATTCCTGCTCCCCGTTTCGTCCTTGACCGAAGACCAGCGACGGGCCTTCCTCGCTGCGATTCACGACCGAATGACCGAGTGCCCCTACCCTGAACCCCTCACCAGCTTCTCAGTCGGGGTCGAACCGCGGCCGGTGACCGAGATCCCTGTCCTCGAAGAAGGTCGGGCTGCGTTCGAAAAGATCAACTCGGAGCTCGGTCTCGCCTTCGACGACTGGGATCTGGATTACTACACCGAGCTCTTCCGCGACCGGATCGGCCGCAATCCAACCGATGTCGAGTGCTTCGACATCGCTCAGTCCAACTCGGAACACTCGCGCCACTGGTTCTTCAAGGGCAAGCTCGTCCTCGATGGCGAGGAGAAGCCCGACCACCTCATCGCCATGATCCAGGGCCCCATCGAGGCCAACCCCAACAACAGCGTCATCGCCTTCACCGACAACTCGAGCTCGATTCGCGGCGCCGCCACCACCACGTTCCTGCCGACCGACCCCGGTCTTCCTTCGCCGCTGGCGGAGGCCGAGGTAGATCAGGATCTGATCTTCACCGCCGAAACCCACAACTTTCCGTCGGGCGTCGCGCCCTTCCCCGGCGCTGAGACCGGCACCGGCGGACGCATCCGCGACGTCCACGCCACCGGTCGCGGCGCGGACTACACCGCCGGCACCGCCGCCTACTGCGTCGGCAATCTCCAGATCCCCGGCGAACCGTTGCCGTGGGAGGACCCGAGCTTCACCTATCCGGAAAATCTGGCAAGCCCGCTGGAAATCGAGATCGAGGCATCCGACGGCGCCTCGGACTACGGCAACAAGTTCGGCGAGCCGGTGGTCCAGGGCTTCACTCGGTCCTTTGGTCTGCGGCTGCCCTCGGGAGAACGTCGCGAGTGGATCAAGCCCATCATGTTTTCGGGCGGCATCGGCAAGATGGATCACCAACACATCAGCAAGGGCTCACCCGAGGTCGGGATGTGGGTAGTCAAGCTCGGCGGTCCGGCCTACCGCATCGGGATGGGCGGCGGCGCCGCCTCATCGATGGTTCAGGGTGAGAACGTGGCCGAACTCGACTTCAACGCCGTTCAGCGCGGCGACGCCGAGATGGAGCAGAAGGTCAACCGAGTGATCCGGGCCTGTTGCGAGCTCGGAACCGACAACCCCATCGTCTCGATCCACGATCAAGGTGCGGGCGGCAACTGCAATGTACTCAAAGAAATCGTCGAACCGGCCGGTGCGCGGATCGAAGCCCGTGATTTTCCCGTCGGTGACGAAACCCTGTCGGTGCTCGAGATCTGGGGTGCCGAGTACCAGGAGAACGACGCTCTGTTGATTCGGCACGCGGACCGCGGACTCTTCGAAGCGCTGTGCCGACGCGAGAAGGTCCCTGCGGCCTTTGTCGGTCGGGTCACCGGTGACGGCCGCGTGGTCGTGCACGACGAGCGGGACGACTCGACCCCCGTCGATCTCGACCTCGCCCACGTCCTCGGTGACATGCCGCAGAAGAGCTTCACCTTCGACCGCGCGACACCCGTGCTCGAGCCCGTCACCCTACCCGAAGGGCTGACCGTCCGAGATGCCCTCGACCGGGTTCTGCGCCTGCTCTCGGTGGGCTCCAAGCGATTCCTCACCACGAAGGTCGATCGCGCCGTCACCGGTCTCGTTGCCCGCCAGCCCTGCGCCGGCCCGCTCCAGCTCACGGTGGCCGACGTGGCGGTGGTCGCCGGCAGCCATCTGGGCACCACCGGCGGCGCCACTGCCATCGGTGAGCAACCCATCAAGGGTCTGCTCGATCCAGCAGCCATGGCTCGGCTCTCGGTCGGCGAGGCGCTCACGAATCTGGTCTGGGCTCCGGTCACGGCCCTCGAAGACATCCGCTGCTCGGCCAACTGGATGTGGGCGGCCAAGCTCCCCGGCGAAGGCGCCGCCCTGCACGACGCCGCCGAGGCCATGTGCGACATGATGACGACCCTCGGGATCGCGGTCGACGGCGGCAAGGATTCCATCTCCATGGCGGCGCTGGCCCCCGACGGCGAGACGGTCAAGACCCCCGGCACGCTGGTGATCTCGGCCTACTGCACATGCCCCGACATCACCCGGACCGTCACACCCGACCTCGAGCTTCCGGACCGCGGCCGGCTGCTCTATGTCGATCTCGGTGGCGGCCGCGACCGACTCGGCGGTTCCGCCCTGGCCCACGTCTGGGGCCAGATCGGTGACGATTGCCCCGATGTCGATGACGTCGAGCTGGTCGCTCGCGCCTTCGAGGCGGTGCAGACCCTGATCGCCGAGGGAATGATCGCCGCTGGCCACGATCGGTCCGACGGCGGCCTCGTCACCGCCCTGCTCGAGATGGCCTTTGCCGGCAACTGCGGCATTGACATCGAGCTCCCGGCATCCGATGACCCGCTGGCGGCGCTTTTCGCCGAGGAGCTCGGCCTCGTTCTCGAGGTCGACGAGGACGATCTCGACGACGCCCTGGCGCTCTTCCTCGAAGACGATGTGCCGTGCATCGCCATCGGCCGCACCCTCGCCGAACCGCGGGTCCGGATCGGTGTCGGCGCCGAAGCTGTCCTCGACGAGGACATGCGCGCCCTTCGCGATCTCTGGGAATGGACCTCGTTCCAGCTCGACCGGCGTCAGGCCGATCCCGGCTGTGTCGCCGAGGAGCAGAGCGGGCTCGCCCATCGGCGAACCCCGTCGTGGGGTCTCGGCTTCGATCCCGAACCGACTCCCACCCGAGTCATGAGCCGCGCCGAGAAGATCCCGGTGGCCATCCTCCGGGAGGAGGGCTCCAACGGTGACCGGGAGATGGCCGCAGCCTTTCACGCCGCCGGTCTTGAGCCCTGGGATGTCACCATGTCGGATCTGTTGGCCGGGCGGATCGACCTCGATCGCTTCCGCGGCCTCGCAGTGGTGGGAGGCTTCAGCTATGCCGATGTTCTCGACTCGGCCAAGGGCTGGGCCGGAACCATCCGCTTCAATGACGGCCTCCGCCGCCAGTTCGAGGCTTTCGCCGCTCGGCCGGACACCTTCAGCCTCGGTGTCTGCAACGGGTGTCAGCTACTCGCCCTGCTCGGCCTCGTGCCGTGGCGCGGCCTCGCCGACCCCATCCAACCGCGTTTCGTCCGCAACGCATCGGGCCGGTTCGAGTCTCGTTTCGTCACCGTGAAGATCGAGCCGTCGCCGGCGATGCTGCTCGACGGGATGGCGGGCTCGACCCTGGGGATCTGGGTCCAGCACGGCGAGGGGAGGACGCTCTTCCCGGACCGTGAGGTGCTCGATCGCGTGCTCGCCGACGGACTGGCCCCCGTGCGTTTTGCCGACGATGAGGGTCGGATCACGGAAAGCTACCCTTTCAACCCCAACGGGTCGCCCGAGGGCATCGCCGCCCTGTGCTCCTCGGACGGCCGCCACCTGGCGATCATGCCCCATCCCGAGCGCTGCTTCCTGAAGTGGCAGTGGGGGTGGATGCCATCGCAGTGGCGCCGGGATCTGAAGACCTCACCGTGGCTCAGGCTCTTCCAGAACGCCCGCACATGGTGCGAATCGCTACGGTGAGGAGCGACCGTTCGTCACAACCACGAAGACTCGAAGGCACAAAAAACCCAAGGCTCGGGCTTTGCCGAGGACCGGCGTGACCTCTGCCTGGTTCATACTGCCGGCTTTCAGGAAAACCGGCAGTATGAGTCAGAACTCAATATCCTTTTGGAGGAACCGGGACCGTCTCGAAGACTGCGCTCGATCCGACGCTGACCCGCAGCATCTCGGTCCGTGGAACCGCGGTCACCGGAATGCACCCGTTCATCGCCCGGCGGAGGGACTCAACGGCCAGCCTGGTGGAGTTGTTCTCGGCCGAAAGATGCAACCCGACCACACCCTTGAGCTGCGTGCACTTGATCTGGTCGAGTGCCTCCTCGGTCTGGTGGTTGCCGAGGTGGCCGAGCCGCGAGGCAATCCGCTGTTTGAGCTGCCATGGGTAGGGCCCGTGCCGAAGCATGTCGGCGTCATGATTGGTCTCGATGAGCAAGAGGTCGCAACCCGCGAGACGTTGTACGAGCAGGTTGGTGAAGATGCCCGTGTCAGTGCACACGGCAATGCGGTGCATTCCGTCCTCGAAGACATAGGCCACAGGTTCGGCGGCATCGTGACTGGTGGCGACTGCTCGCACGCGGAGGCTGCCTACGGGATAGTCGCGGCCCGATTCGATTTCACCTCCGGTCCTGGTCTTGACCGGCACCTGCGACCAGGTGCCGCGAGTGGTCCACACCGGCGCCTGGTGGTGTCTTCGGAGAAAGACCTCGAGCCCGCGGATGTGATCCGAGTGTTCGTGGGTGAGAAAGATGGCGTCGACATCCTCGGGCACGCAATCAAAACACTCGAGACGATTCTTGATCTGCAACGCCGACACACCGACGTCGACCAGCACCGCGGTGCCACCCGAGCGCACCAGGACCGAGTTGCCCGACGAGCCCGAGGCGAGGACGTCAACTTCCACTGACCTACTGCCCCGTCGATCCAAAGCCACCGGCGCCGCGATCGGTGGCTTGGAGACTCTCGGCCTCGACAAGACCGACCTGGACCACCGGGGCCAGGACCAACTGTGCCACACGATCGCCACGGCGGATGGTGACGGCCTCACCGCCGAGGTTGACCAACAGTATCTTGACCTCACCGCGATAGTCGCTGTCGATGGTGCCCGGCGCGTTGACCACCGTCAGACCGTGCCGGATGGCGAGGCCGGAGCGCGGTCGAACCTGGCCCTCCCAACCCGGAGGGATCTCCAGAATCAGCCCGGTGGGCACCGCGGCCCGTTCGCCGGGAGCGACGATCAGGCTCTCGTCCACCGCAGCTCGGAGATCGGCCCCCGCCGCCCCGGCCGAGGCGTACGACGGCAACTCGAGGCCCTCGGAGTGGGACAGCCTTTGGATGCGGATCGTGGGTGCGTCAGTCATCGGTGGGATCATACACGCTCGCGTCGATAGTGCGATGGTGCGATGCCCTCCCGCGCTCAACCAGGCAGTTTGCACCCTTCGGGTCCGCAGAGGGCGGCGGCCATGCGGTCGAGGCGCAGGATGCTCTCGGCGAGCCCGCGGACGTCATCGATGGTGACGGCCTCGAGCTCCGCGCGCACTGCACCGAGGTCGAACCTGCGACCGTGATCCAGCACCTCCGTAACATCCATGGCACACCGCGCCATGGGCGAATCGCTGTCCATCCGCAGGCCGCGCAACAGGCCCTCCTGCGCGACCTCCACCTCGTTGTCCGCGAGATCCCCGGGCAGACGCTCGACCTCGTCGAGAACATGCTTCCAAACCTCGTGGTTGACCTCGGGCGCGCACGCCCAACCGATCTCCAGAAGGCCGCCCGGCCGCCGCAGAGCCAGACCCGACCAGATGTCGTAGGTCAGCCCCTCGCCCTCGCGCAGACGCTGGAAGAGCCGGCTTGATGAACCGTTTCCCAGGACTCGGTTGAGCACCGAAAGCGCCGCCAGTCGGGGGTCGCTTGACGGCATGGCCTCGAAGGCGATACGGGTATGGACCTGGTCGGCCCAGGTCCTGGTCACCGTCTCCCGTCCGGTCGACCACTCCAGCGCCGCCAGTCGTGGCCGGGCCGGAACGGAACCCAGATCGAACCGTTCGAGACAGGACAGGGCACCATTGCCGTCGATGTCGCCGGCCAACGCGACCACCAGCCGACCCGGTTGGATCAGCTCGGCATGGTGCCGTCGCAAGGCTGCAATATCCATTGCTGCAACGCTTTCAGCGCTGCCGATCACCGGTCTCGCCAGCGGGTGATTCCCCCAGGCGGCGCGCAGCAGGGCCTCTTCCACCAGCTCGGCGGGGTCGTCATGGATCAGCTCGAGCTCGGCCAGGATCACCCGGCGCTCGAGCTCGACATCCTCCACCTCGAAGCTCGGGGCCGTGATGGCATCCACCAGGAGCTCGAGGCCGTCACCGAGGGAGTCCGCGGTCGTGCTCAGACTGACCCCCATCATCTCGGCCCCGGTCCACGCATCGACATCGCCCCCGAGACGATCAATCAGGGCCGCCATCACACGACGATCGCGGCCGCCGCAACGCCGCAGGGTGAGGTGTTCCACAAGATGGGTGGCGCCGGCGAGCTCTTCGGATTCATCCGCCGAGCCCCGCGTGACCCAAACCCCGGCGGCGACGGTCTCGCGGCCGGGCAGGTGCTGCTTCAGCAGCGCCGGCGGATGGGGCTGGCGGAGGTTCGACATGGACGCGGAGTGTACTACGGCCGTGGTGTTCGAATCGGGCGTGGTGGTCTGGGGCCGCTACCGCCGGTCCCACCGGGCCTGGTACCGTCGCCTCCTTCGCCCGGTTTGATGTCGTCTCCTGGGTGCCACCCTACCGGGGGTTGACCCGGCGGCTGGCCCGGCCGACCTCTGCCGGCACCGCGCTGCTGTTGCTCGCGGAAGATGAAACGCCATTCGCAGTACGTTGTGTGGCCCTCGTAGACCTTGATCGCCTCCTCACAGGAGGTAGAGTGGACGCCGACGATCGGACCCATTTTGCGATCGGCACCGACCTGGCCGAACCCCCCCGTCCCGGCGCCGCCCTGGCCGGGCCTTGTTGCCGATCCGCCGGCGGCACCGCTTTGATCTCCGGGATTGCCGGCGTCCTGCGGGTTGTCGCCGAAAGGGGTGTGGGTTCCAATGGGCCGGTTGCCGACGCCGGTCGTGGCCCCAGGCCTTCCCGGACCCGCCAGCTGGCGTCCCTGCTGGCCCCTCACTCTGCCCTCTTGACCGAGGAAGATGATGCCCCAGTTCTCCGAGTCGGTGATGGGGTCCTTCCACTTTTTCCTGATCACCCTGGGTTTCGCCTCGTAGATTTCCTTGAGTTGCATCGGATATCGACCATACTTGATCTTGTAGAGGCGGATCGCTTCGATGAACTGCTCGCCGCGGAAAATCAGCTCGGCCTCACGTTCCCGCTGCATCTGGAATGCG
The DNA here is from genome assembly GCA_029287235.1 of Thermoanaerobaculales bacterium. Classification (GTDB taxonomy): domain Bacteria; phylum Acidobacteriota; class Thermoanaerobaculia; order Thermoanaerobaculales; family Sulfomarinibacteraceae; genus JAHECW01. Next base: position 22,458 of record JARFRM010000104.1, on the reverse strand, counting down.
ACCGTCTGGACGGCCACGCTCATGGCGATTGACATGACGGCGATGACCATCACAAACATGACAAGGGTGTATCCGGCTTCCGACCCGCGCTCTTGCCCGCGAAGTTGATCAACGAATCCAGACACGCACAAGGGGGAGCCAGGCACGCAACTTTGTTCGCGGCAAACAAAGTTGGAGCCAGGCACCCAGCCCGAGTTCTCTCGGCGAACGTGCATCACCACTCCGAGATCAACGACCCGTCCAGGGCAACGCGGGTGTCGTCTGCATACTTGACATCGATGATGCCGAACCCCCCCTCGGGCATGAGGTCATCGTCAATCGGCTCGAGGTCCTCGAGGTCGGTCGGCTCGGCGGAAAGTTCCCGCCAGACGCCTTCGGTCTCGCCGGAAAACGGATCAGCGGGGAGGGCCCGAAGATAGCCGGAATCGACCAGGGCCGCGATCGACTCCGGGTACACACCCTTGTCGGCGAGATATTGATCAATGCAGGACCTCATCTGATAGAGATCGGCCCGAATCACCGCCTCACGGGCCCTGATGGGCGCATACTGCATCTGAGGCACCGCGATCGCTGCGAGAATGCCGATAATGGCGACCACGATGATCAGCTCGACCAGGGTGAAACCGCCGTCGCAGTGATGCCGTCTTTTCATGGCTCACCAATCCTTGTATTCTGTGCCGTCGAGCCCGGTTCCTTCGGACAGGGAGAAGATGTCATAGACATTCTGCCCGCCGAAGCTCGTGCTGTCCGGCTCGTCCTGATACGAACGCATCCCCCATTCGGCGTCACCTGTCATGGGATCAATGGGAATACGGCGTAGAAAGCGCTGCTTTCGTTCCTGACCCACCAGATCGATGCCTTCGACCAGAACCTCCAGGCTCTCGGGATAGCCCTCCCCTCCCAGTTTGACCGGGATCATCCCGTTGTCGGAGAGCTTCTTGTGTTCGTCGATGGCGGTTCGAATCTGCCGCAGTGCGAGCCGAAGATCAGCCTCTTTGCGGCGTTTGACGGTGAACTTCGCCACCGGCAGGACAATCGTCGCGAGCAGCGCGATGAGCGCCGCCACCATCACCAGCTCGGCCAGGGTGTAGCCCTTCTGGCGTCGGTGGAGTTTTCCCATCATCGGTCGATCACTTCCCAGCCGCTAGCGGTTCCTCGGTGACGAAGAGAGCTCCGTTGCCCACCGCCACCGGCAAGATGACACCATCGTAGCGGGTCGCCCCACCGGCGGTGATCACCAGGGGGACCGGGCCGGGGGCGAGCGCGCGTACACGAAGCACCACGAGGCCGTGTGAACCGACGGCTTCGGCCGCACCGACCTCCAAATCGAGCTCGATCCATCCTTCCTCGGGTTCGAGATCCTGAAAACGAGCACTCACACCCTCCACCGTCGCGATGGAGTCGATCGCCACCCGCGCCGGATCGAAGGACAGCGTCAGGGGGAGGCGATAGGGATCGGCCGGCGCACCGCGAGCCACCAGCTGCAGTGAGGTCTCGGCTCCGACAGCGAGGGAAAGAACCGAGGGCTCGAGCCCCACGAGAATCGGCGCAGAGCTGCCATCGTCAGAGAAAGGTTCCTCGCCCTGTGATTGGTCCAAGCCCTTCTTGCTGCCCGGGTTGAGCAGATCGACACCGGTCCCACCCGGTGGAGCTTCCTGGTCACCCGGGGCCGCCCGACGGGGCGCCACCGGACGTGGCACGTTGTAGGGGAGCTTCTCGGGATCCGTGACCTCGCGACGCTCCGGGACATCTCTCCCACGATTCTCGTCCCTTGGATCAAACGGTCCCTGCGGCGCCCGGCCCGACTCGATCCGCGGCGATCTCGAACCGTAGTACGAGATCTGGCTCTCGGTGCCCACCCACATCGGGGCGAGATCCGACTCCGTGATGTCCGGAAATCGGATGATGGACGGGGTGAGAGTCAGCACCAGATCGGTCCGGCGGTCGGTCTTCTCCTTGTTGGTGAACAGTCGACCGAGGAGCGGGATGTCCGACAGCAGCGGTGTCTTGGTGATGACCTCGCCCTGATCGCGCCGGATCAGACCGGCAAGCAGGCTCGATTCACCGCTCTGCAGCCGGATCACCGAGGTGATGGTCCGGGTGCCGATGGTGACCGCGGTCTGGTTCGGCCCCACCGAAACCTCTTCGCCCAGGTTCGACACCTCGACGGTGAGCTTGAGGGTGACCTCACGGTTGTGGTGAACCCGTGGCTCGACATCAATCTTGATGCCGATGTCCTGGTACTGAAAGGAGGTGATGGGGGTGACCGAACCCGGCGCGCCCTGATATCCGGTGTTGAAGCTGGTGACCGGGATCGGAACCCGGTCGCCGATGAGCAGGCTGGCCTTCTCACCCTCGGTTATCCGCAACTGCGGCTGCGCCAGCACCTCGGCGTTCCCCGATGAGATGGCGAGATTGATGACCACGCTCGGGATGTTGATGAACCAATCGCCACGCGAAATGTCCTTGAACTGGTCAAGATAGAGCGAACCGTCCTGACCTTCGGTGCCGCTCACCGCCGCGGTGTCGAGCCCGAGATTGAATGAGTAGCTCGACAGCGCCGCGCCGAGATTCGAGTCGGCCCGACTCGACATCAGCAGCAGCTCGACATCGACCAGGACTTCGGCCTTGGCCTTGTCGTTGACGGCGATGAGCTTCTCGGCGATGGCCACCTTGTCGGCGGTGTCGCGCAGGGTGATGGCGTTGAGCTGTTCGTTGGTCGACAGCCGCCGTGCCTCGATGAGCGAGCGCAGAAGCTTGTCGACATCCTTGACATCGGCATTGGAGAGGAAGAAGGTCTTGATGACCAGATCCTCGTACTCGCGCCGGTTCTGCGGCGTGTCGTCGGCGACGATGATGGTGTGCTCATCGAGCACCTTGTAAAAATGACCCGCCGCCTGCATCACCATCTCCAGAGACTGTTCGGCCGGCAGGTCGTTGAGCTCGATGGACAATCGGTCGTCCTTGAGCTTGGGATCGAAGAGAATATTGAAACCGTAGGCCTTGGCCATGGCCTGGTAGATCTCCTGGACCGGCTTCGGCTTCGGGAAGTTGAGGGTGATACGGTCCTTGGATTTGGGATCGAGCACCGGCGGTTTGACCTTGGCCTCCCGCGCGAGCCGTTTGATCTCCTCGAGCTCGCGGGCGCCGTCCGGTCTGCCGAGGATCTCGATCTCCTCGCTGACCCGCTGGAGCAGCTGTTCGGCAAACTGGTTGGTGGGGTCGAGCTGGACCGCCATCTGGAGTTCATCCCGGGAGGCTTTGAGCCGGCCAAGCTCGCGCAGCATGGTGCCTCTCTGGAAGTGCCTGGCGGACGACTTCTGACGCGCGAAGGTCAGGTTGAGCTTGTACTCCGTGTTGTCCGGGTCTTCGGCCAGGGCCTGAAGATAGAAGTAGACCGCGGCGTCCCAGTCCCCTTTCGCGAAGGCATCCTCACCGTCACCGGCCGTCTGCTTCGCCGAAGAGCATCCTCCGGCGAAGGCCACCAGCACGAGAAGACCCAGTGCTGCCGCTGCAATCTGGTTTCCGTAGTTAGTCTTCTGCCAACGGTACACGTGTGTCCTCCGAGCTGTCATAGCCGACAAAACCGATCAGCACCGATTCATGGCCAATCTCGCGAATAATAAATACGTCTTCCAGGACATCGCCCTCCGTGCCCACGTCGACCACGATGGTCTCCGGTTCCGCCCCCTGCCGGCGAAAAGCCGCGACCTTGAGATAGCTCGGGCCGAAGTAGCCGAGGTACTTCCGGACGAAAGGTGGCGGCGGACCCTTGACGTTGCCGTCATCGCCGAGGTAGAGCTTCGGCGTCGGCGTCGGACGCGGTGGTCTGGTGGGCAGTGGCGGCCTGGTTGGCGGCGGCGTCAGGTTCCGAGTCGGAGTCGGCGCCGCACCAAAGGTGAAGGGGTTACGCGAGGTGATGGCCTCGACATCGCCATCCTCCCAGGTGGAGACCTCGGCTAGCCGCGGCAGATCGCGCGGCACATACTCTGCACCCGCCCGGCGTCCGCCGTCCTCCGCAAACCCACCCTTGCCGATCATCCGACTGACGGCGATCCCGCCGACGATCACGAGGATCGCCACGAGCACGAGAAGGCGCAGCTGCTCGGGCGCGAGCTTACGACCTGAGCTAGCCATCGCCATTCTCCTCCGGATCGGCGTCCGCCGCCGATTCGACGATGCCGCCGGTGAGACGAAGGAGCCGCTCGGGATCCACTTCACCGAGATAGGTGGAGATTCGAACACCGATGTTCAGGGACCGGCTCGCCAGGTCATCACCCTTGGCGAGACTGAGACCATCGACGATCAGGAACTCCGGACTCGCCTGGAGCGAGGCCAACATCTTGCGGATCTGGGCGTACTCACCCACCACCTGGAAACCGATCCCGAATCGGACATACCCGGTGAGCGATTCCTCCTTGGCCGAGTACGCAAAGGTCCCCGGCAGCAGACCCGCATCCCGGGTCGCTGTTCCCGTGGCGCGGAGGATTCGCGTCAGTCGGAGATCGAGGTCTGAAAAGACCCGGTCGTTGATTTCCTGAAAACCGGTCTGGAGCTCTTCCACTTCCCGGTGGTCGGCGGTCACCAGCTCGTGCAGATTCTCGAGCCTCTCGACCTCGGCCTGGAGCTCAAGGATATTGCCGGCAAGGGTCGCCTTGCGGCCCACCGAGCCCGAGGTCTGATAGAAGAAGAAACCCACCAGCACCAGCGCCGAGACCACCGCCGGCAACCACACCGGGAGCATCTGCCGCCACGGTCGCCAATCAAAGGTCATGGCGACACCTCACCCGGGTGGTGAACAACGGTCATGGTGAAGACATAACCCAACCCGCTCTCCTCGGGGGTCATCTCCGACAACGGTGTCGGATCGGAAAAACTCGGATCCTCGATGAGGGTGTCGAAAAAGTCCAACAATGCCTCGCGAGTCCGACCGATGGCTGTGAGCGAAAGACTGACCGTGTCGACATCGACCTTCGGTGTGATCTTGGTCAGTCGGACATCGTAGGGGAGCACCCGTTCGATATCGTCGAGCAGACTGATCCAGGAGAACTCGTGCTCCCGGATCACCGCGTTGACGGCGTTGACCCTTGCCGCCAGCGATTTCCACGGCACCCGGTTGAGATTCTCCGCCTGATCTCCAACCTCGGCTGTGAGGCGCTGATACTCCAGCTCAAGCCGATCGTACTCGACGATCTTCTCCTCGAGAGAACGGCTGCTCTTCACCCACACCGAGGTGTTGACCACCGCGAAGACCACCGCGATGAAGGCCGCCGCCGCGGTCACCAACCACACCGGCCGGGTGTTGAGATGAGGTCTTGAAGCCAGGTTCGGGACGATCATCGAACCCCCCCCGACATGACGTTGACCACGGGGTCGAGGCGGAAGGCCCCGACCCGATCCCGGATGGCTGTGCCGTCGAACGCCAGCGACGGTGGCGGCTTGACGACCGGCGAGAGCTTTTCGGATGATGCGACCCAGTCCTTGACGCGGTCTGTAAGGAAATCGCTCTCCATCGAAATCCCGACATTGAGTCCTTCGTCGATTTCCAGGCTCGTCTCGACGAATCCCATGGTGAGACTCAGCTCTCGCTCCACCACCACCCAATCGTCCACCGGCAGAGGTTTGGTCCGCACCAGGTACGGCACATCGCCGATGAGGAGCATGATGGAAAGAAAGCCGTTCTCCTGCTGGATGGCCAGGATTCGCGGCACCATTTCGCTTCCGTCCGCCACTGCAAAGACCCGAGGGGTGATGATTCCCGGGGACACGCCCACAGACTCGAAGACCGACTCGAGACTCGCAATGGCTCGCTCGACCCCGACAAGGATCAGTAGACGGCGCCCGCTCTCGGTGGGCGGTTGCGGAATCATGGCCAGGCGCAGGCTTGACGGAGCCACCGGCAGCAGTTTCTTGAGTCTCCACATGACCATGTCTCTGATGTCGGCCTTCCGCCGTGGCAGCTTGTCGAACTCGAGCATGTGGGTCCGCAACCAGCCGGTGGGAACCACCACGGCTGCGCGTTTTGATCCCTCGACTTCCTCTTGAAGTCGGGCCAGAACCGGCCGGATCTTCTCTTCGTCGATCGCCTGCAACCCCACCGGTCCCACCTCGAAAGCGCCGTCGGGCATCTCCATCGCCGCGCTCCGCAGCTCGGCTTTGCCGTGCCGCCGGACCACCGCCACCACGGCTGCGTCGAGGGTCCACCCGGTGGCTGGCGGAGGCGAGGTGTAAAGTTCCTTGAGGTTCATTCGACGAATGTCACCTTGTTGACATCGCGCAGTGAGGTCTCGCCGGCGAAGACCTTCTGCAACGCCGACTCTCGGAGAAAACGCATCCCTTCCGCCTTTGCCGCGCGTTTGATCTCAGCAGCTGATCGGCGATCGAGGATGAGCTCGCGAATGTTGTCCGAGAGGTTGAGAAGCTCGGCGATGGCGAGCCGTCCACGGTAGCCGGTGCCGTTGCACTCGATACACCCGGCCCCTTCGAAGAACGTGAAGTCGCGGTACCGATCCGCATCGAGCCCCGAATCCTCGAGCAGCGTGTCCGAAACATTGGCGGGCCGTTTGCAGTGCAGACAGATACGCCGCACCAACCGCTGGGCGAGAACACAATTCAGGGCTGCAACGAAATTGTAGAGATCGACGTTCATGTTGAGGAAGCGACCGATGACATCGACCACGTTGTTGGCGTGAACGGTGGTGAAGACCAAATGACCGGTGAGTGCGGATTGGACCGCGATCTGAGCGGTCTCCTCGTCGCGGATCTCGCCGACCATCACCTTGTCCGGGTCGTGGCGGAGAATCGACCGCAGTCCCCGGGCGAAGGTCAGGCCCTTTTTCTCGTTGACCGGAATTTGAGTGATGCCCTTGAGCTGATACTCGACCGGATCCTCGATGGTGACGATCTTGTCCTCGGTCGACACGATCTCGGACAGGCAGGCATAAAGGGTCGTGGTCTTTCCCGAACCCGTCGGACCCGTGACCAAGACCATCCCGTAGGGTTCGTTGATGAACTTGCGCACCTGCCGCTTGGTGTCGTCTTCGAAACCGAGGACATCCAGATTGAGGGTCCGGAACTCGGTGCTGGACGATTCCTTGTCGAGGATTCGAATCACCGCGTCCTCGCCGTGCACCGTCGGCATGATGGACACTCGGAAGTCGATGGTCCGGCCCGAGAACCGGACCTTGAATCGGCCATCCTGCGGAATCCGTTTCTCAGCGATATCGAGCTCCGACATGACCTTGATTCGGCTGACGATGGTCGAGTGGTGGCGCTTGTCGATGGACTTCATCGCCTGGTAGAGAACACCGTCAATCCGGTACTTGACCACGACCTCTCGATCCTGGGTCTCGATGTGGATGTCCGACGCCCGCCGTTGGATGGCGTTGAAGAGGATCGTGTCCACCAGCCGGATGATCGGCGACTGATCGGCGGTGATGCGGTCGATGGACAGGACCCCTTCGCCATCCTCGTCCTCCTGGACGATCTGCATGCTGAAACCTTCGGTAGCCTCATCCAGGACGCGTTGGGTCGACTCGGACTTCTCGAGGATGTCCGCAATACGTTTGCGGGGGCTGACGGTGACATCGATGGGGCGAGCGAGCGTGAGCTCGAGCTCGTTGAGGCCCACCACATCGGACGGATCGGCCATCACGACCTTGAGCACCTCGCCGTCGCTGGCCGTGGGGAGGAACTCGTAGTGGATCATGGTCTCGACCGGAATGGTGCGAAAGAGATCGCCATCGACGTGGAAGGTGTCGAGGGGGTCGAACGGCAACCCGAGCCTCGCCGCCAGAGCCTCGGCCTCGCGAAGATCGCCCTGCTCATCGGGGTCGATCGCCTCGTCGAGCATCACGAGGGTTTGGTCGAGGGTTTGGTCTGTCATCGTCGCGGTCATCCAATCTTCGAAACGGTCGTGAGCAGCGGATAGTAAACCGCCAGCAGCAATCCGGCAACGATGATACCCATCACCACCAGAATCATGGGTTCGAACAACGTCACGAGACGCGCGAGGCTGTACTCGATCTCCTCGTCGAAGAAACCGGAGGTGTGCTCGAGCATCTCGGGCAGCGCGCCGGTCGATTCCCCCACCCGAATCATGGCCAGGGCGAGCTCGGGCATTTTCCCGGTGTCGTCCAGGGAGTCCGACAGGGGACGTCCCTCCTGGACCTCCTGCACGCAGCCGCGAAAGAGCTCCGAAATATAGCTGTTGCTGATGGAGGTCGTCGAGGTCTGGAGGGCAGGGACCATGGGTGTCCCGCCGCCGAGCAACACGCTGAGCGACCGGGTGAACTGCGACACGGCGAAGAGGTGCCCCAGCCGTCCGACAACCGGAATACTGAGCCGCCAACGGTCGGTGATGCGCTGACCCGATGGCGACCTGCGCCAAACTCGAATGGCAAGAACGAGGCCGACCACCGACCCGGTGATGAGGAGAAAATGCTCCTGCAGACCGGTCGAGAGTCCCATGACGACTCTGGTCGGTAACGGCAGCTCGGCGTCGAACTGAACGTAGAACGTGCTGAAAGCCGGAATCACCCTGACCATGAGGATGATCACCAGCACGATGGACAGGGCAACCAGCACCGCAGGGTAGGTCAGCGCCCCGATGATCTTCTTGCGCACCGACTCGGTCAGACGCTGGTACTCGACAAAACGGCCGAGAACCACTTCGAGCTCGCCCGAGCGTTCGCCCGCACGCAGCGTGTTGGCGTAGAGCCGAGGGAATACGTCGCCCAGTGACAGGAAGGCGTCGGACAATGACACCCCGGTCGTCACCTGCTGGTGAATCTTTTCCAGGAGAGCCTTGAAGTGCTCGTTGGTCTGCTGATCTCGAAGAAGCTCCAACCCCTGGGCGAGGGGGAGACCGGCGCGCAGCAACGTGGCCATCTGGGTGTTGAAGAGGAGGAACTCCTGCCCCGAGACCTTTGCGCTCTTGGAAAAAAAAGGAACCCGCAACCGGGATCTCCCGGCAGTAATGGAAAAGACGTGGAAACCCTCGGCCTCGAGCTCCATGCGGAGTGCTTCATCCGAGGCGGCCACCCGGCGGCGTTCCACCACCGTGCCGTCGGGAGAGCCCAGGCGACAGACGAACTCAGGCACCCTAGCGATCCTCCACCGAGAGCATGGTCAGAATCAGCACCAAACCACTCGCCGAATCCTCCGAGCTGCCGGCGCCGATGATCATCTTCTGCCGCGGTGACAGGAAGACCGTCGTCCTGAGCAGTTCGTCGATCCTTTCGCCACCGCCATCGACGGCTGTGAGACGATCGAGACGCAGCCATTTCACCTGGGTCCTGTTGCCCAGATCGGCCACGCCCCAGGGCGTTGACTCGGGAACATTGGATGCCTCGGCGAGGAATGAAAGCCGGTAGCTCCGACTCAACGAGGCTGTTGTCGGCTGGCCGAACTCTCCCTGGAACACCGTTCGACCGGCGCGCCGATAGGACTTGAACGGGAACATCCGGTGAAGCCTTCGGTCGAGTTCCGGCGCAAGCTCCGGCGCCCGCTCGACATCGAGCCCTTCGAGGAGCTCCACTTCGATCCGGTACTCTCCGGGGATCCTGTCGAGCTCCGCCATCATCGAGGCGATTCGACCGACGACCTCGGGGGAATCCTGGATCGTGATCCGGCCTCGAGATGGTTGCACCGTGACACTTCCATCGTTCGACAGTAGTGGCTCGATGGCGGTGAAAGCCTCGATCACCGAGGCATTCTTCAGGTTGAAGACCCTCACTGTGGTCGACGACCGATCCGCCGCTGAGAGCGCGACGGCAACGATCGAAAAGAGCAGGACGAGGATGGTTCTTTTCGGCATGATCACAGCTCCATGGCTGGATTGACGATGAAGACGGCGCCGGTGGTGCCGTCGTCCCCGATGGCGTACTGATAGACCCGCACCTCTTCCTGGACCATCTCCACCTCGACCCGTGGCGGTGGTTCGGTGGCGGCCGGAATCTCTTCGGTCGCGACGGGGCTGGAAATTTCGACTCCTTGATCATTCGCCTGGAGCGTCGGCGAAGAAACTCCATCATCGCTCTTCAGCCACCACATCGAGGCGGCAACGATCGCCAGAACGACAGCCGCGGCCGCCGCGAGCCACGGTCGACGGGACCCACGCAGCCGCCTCTCCAGACGTTCCTGATGAATCCCGGCCACCACCGCAGTCACGCAGGCCTCGATTCTGTCCGGAGAAGGATCAACGGCGTCGGCAAGGCTGAAGACGAGGGTCGGTTCTTCGCCGATCGCGAACTCACGACACCCGACACACGATCTGAGATGGGAGCGGAAACCGGTTCGCCTGACCTCATCGAGACTCTCGTCGAGGTATGCGGGCAACAACTCGCGATAGACTTCACAGCTCATTTTTGGCCTCTCTGGTCTTCCGGTACGAACTCGGGAAATCGATTCTGAATCTCCCGACGCAGCGTCTTTCGAGCCTGAAAGACGTGGTTGCGAACCGTTGCCGTGGAGCAACCCAGAATCTCCGCCACCTCGGCGGTCTCGAAATCCTCGATCTCGCGCATGATGAATGCCGATCGCTGCTGTGGGGTCAGATACCGGACCAGGTCGCGGAGGATACCGTCGACCTCGCCGTGCTCGAGGCGAGTGGTGGTCTCTTCGGTCCCACCCACCAATCTGAGTTGGTGTTCGTTTCCGGCACGGTGGGCTTTCTGCCGGCTGGATCTCGATCGTACGAGATCGATGGCGAGATTGGTCCCGATACGGTAGAGCCAGGTGGAGAAGCTCCAGCGGGGGTTGTACCGATCAAGCCGCTGCCACGCCTTGATAAAGGCCATCTGGACAACATCCCAGGCCTCTTCGTCGTCGAGGACGATCCGAGCCACCGCGCGGTGGAGGCCACCCGAGTAGCGACGCACCAGATCCGCAAACGCCTCTTCGTCACCGCCGAGGGCCGCCCGGACGACCTTACGGTCATCCATGACAACCTCGGAGCGAAGCCTGGCGCCGCCGAGCAAAATGCAATGGCTCTCCCTCGTACTCATATCATCATCCCCGACCTGTCTACGGAGCCGCCGCCGACAGTGTTGGGTAGGACCGAGCTTTTCTCGACCCGCATTATCCCCCAGAACCGGTAAAGTGGGGAAAGTCGACAAACATTGTTCCCGAGTTGACAGTCGACAGTCGACTGTGAACTGTCAACTCCGCGATGACAGTCAGCTCGGCGACGGCGGGTAGCCGGTGATGTCCCTGATCCTCTCGTACAAGGGCCGCAGCCGCCGGTACATCTTCAGATAGACCTCGCGGTAGAGGCGATCGTAGACCCGGCTGGTCACCGGGTCCGGATCGAAGGCGTCGCGGACCCGCGTCATTTCGGCCACCGCGGATGCGAAGTCGGGATGGATCCCGAGGCCGACGGCGGCGGCCATGGCCGCCCCGAGACCGGAGGCGTCGGCCACGTGCGGCCGCGAGGCCGGCAGGCCGAAGATATCGGCGGTGATCTGCATGGCCGCATCCGACTGCGAACCGCCACCCGCGACCCGGACCTCGGTCATCGGATGCCCGCTCCGGCGCTGGCTGCGTTCAGCGCCCTCGCGCAAGGCGTACGCGAGGCCCTCGAGGATGGCGCGATAGAGGTGGGCCCGGGTGTGGATGTCACCAAAGCCGATGACCGCACCTTTTGCTTCCGGGCCGGGGAGGCGGACACCTGGGGACCAATAGGGCTGGAGAACCAGGCCCATGGAACCCGCCGGCACGGCGTTGACGAGCTCGTCGAAGAGATCTTCCGGCTCGATCCCTCGTTTTGCCGCGATCCTACGCTCTCGATGGCCGAACTCGGTCTTGAACCACGACACCATCCAGTAACCGCGGAAGATCTGGACCTCCATGGTGAACCGGCCGGGCGCCACGGCCGGGTAGGCCGGAAGATAGCGCAGAGGTTCGACATAGCGCCGGTGAACCGTGTTGATGGTGGCTGTGGTGCCATAGCTGAGGCACCCGATGTTCGGCTCCAGGCAGCCCGAGCCGAGCACCTCACATGCCTTGTCGGCCCCGGCGGCGATCACCGGCAACCCGCGCGGGATCCCCGTCACCCCGGCAGCTTCGGATGAGATCTCACCAAGGAGGTCCCCCGGTCGCACCAAATCCGGCAGCTGATCCCTCTTTATGCCCACCGCCTGCCACTTCCAATCACGGCCCCCGGCCCAACGATGGCGCTTGTAGTCGAAGGGAACATAGCCGACCTGGCTGGCCACCGAATCGGCAAAGCGCCCGGTCAGGCGATGGGTGAGAAAGCCGGACAGGAAGAGGAACTTGTGGGTCCGCGCCCAGATCTCCGGCTGGTGGCGAGCCAGCCAGATCGCCTCGGCGTTGGCCTGAAAGTTGGCCACCGTCTCCGTCAGGCCGAGGGCTCGAAAAGTGGCGCCCCACAGTCCGCCCACCGGCGGAACGCCTTCGGTACGTCGCTGGTCGAGCCAGACGATGGCCGGGCGCAGCGGCTCGCCCCGCCCATCGACACAGACCATGGTCGCCCGCAAGGTCGTCAGCGCAACCCCGGCCAGAGCCTCGCGGTCCACCCCCTGGGACCAAAGCCCCCTGCAGGCCTCGGCCAGCGAGCGCCAATAGTAGAGAGGGTCCTGCTCGGCCCAGCCGGGCCGCTCGGAGTAATAGGGCTCGAGATCGATCTTGCTGCGGGCAACGAGATTGCCGCGCGGATCGAAGACCAGAGCACGAACGCTCTGCGTCCCGTTGTCGATGGCCAGGATGTGGTCGCGCGAAGTCACCACAACCTTTGTACACCATCTGGAGCCCGATTCACCTATCGGGGGTGGCCGAGAGTGCCCCCTCAGACGATTCTTGGGCCCGGGAGGTGTCACGCACCGGTGGGCGCTGTTTCCCAAGATCGGTTGAGACGGCGCGTCCGTTGGAGACCAATGCCGCGCATCTTTCGGCAAACGAGGGAAGAGCGCCTGACTCCCATCGAGCAACCTGGTCGGAGAGGTCATACAATCCTCCCATGGACTCCCCGATCCGCCGATGGCTCCCCGTCGTGATGTGGGTGCTCGTCATCTACACCACCATCCCCTTCGTGCGGGTCCTGCGGGAGTGGTACGTCGCCCGATGGGACCCCGCGTCGATCGGCTGGGCGGTCGCGGCGATCCTGGTCTGTGCCGCCGTCGTTGCTCTGGTGTTCCTCATGCGACAGACCCAACCTGCGTCACGCCATGACGTCGTTTGGATCGTCGTCTCCGCCGCCATTTTCGTCGCCTGGACCTTCAGCCTCCGACGCAGCCCCGAGGAATCGGTTCATTTCCTCGAGTACGGCGTACTCGCAGTCCTCATTCACCGAGCGTTGCGCCCGTCCATCCGGAGCGCGCTAGTCTTTGTTGCCGGAGCGCTGATCGGATCTCTGGTCGGGACCATCGATGAGATCATCCAGTGGATCACTCCGAGCCGGTACTGGGACTGGCGCGATCTGGTGCTCAACGGTGGCGCCGGCGCCCTCGTCCAAGTCATCCTGTGGCGGGTGGTTCGACCTTCGGTTCGGTCTTGGGACCCCCGCTCTCTACGGATCCCGCTTCGACTCGTCGCAGCTCAGCTCGTCCTTCTCGTCCTGTGCCTGTCCAACACACCCGCACGGGTCGCGCGCTACGCACCCCACCTTCCCTCGTGCAGCCACCTCATGAGCTCGCGAAATCCCATGGCCGAGTACGGCCACCGTCACACGGTTCCCGGTCTCGGCAGTTTCAGGTCTCGGCTCACCCTCGAAGAGCTCCAAGGCCAGGACGAAAGCCGCGCCGGGGAGGTTGCCGACGCCATCGACGCCTATCGACATCGATACGGGGAGTTTCTCGACACCTGGCCGGTGAGCGAGGATCCCTTCACCTACGAGGCGCGGGTCCACCTCCACGCCCGTGACCGCAATCTCGCCAAAGCCAGGGAGCAGGATTGGTCGGGCGCAGCCGCCTTGGAACAGCTGACGGTCGCCTGGTTCGAGAACCGCCTTATGGAGGAGCTCTTCAGCAACACGCTCGAACGCAGCTCCTACCGATGGAATCCACAACCCAGACGGCGATTCGAAAACGCGCACGACCCCGACCACCCTTTCCGCAGCGCGGTCGGATCGCACCTCATCACTCTCGCGTCGGAGCGGACGATTCGATTCACCCTCCTGGTGGTGGCAGCGGTTATGATCGTCACGGATCTGCGCTTGGGCCGCCGTCATGGGAGACCGTCATGAGTCTGACTTCCCGCCGCCGTTTCCTCCACACCGCCGGCTTCGCAGGGGCCTCAGTGCTCCTGGGCCTGCCCGCCAGAACGAGCTGGGCCGCCAGGAGCGGAGCCGCCAAGAGGCTGCGGTTGGTCTTCTTCACCGATGTCCACGCTCACCCCGACGGGGGCGTCCCGACAGCCATGACGCAGGCCGCAACAGCGATCAATGCCAAGCATCCCGACCTCGTCATCGGCGGCGGTGATCTCATCTACGACGGATTCGAGGTTCCCGCGGCCGTGGCGGAACCCCAGTGGGATGTCTACATGCAGATGCACCGGGCAATCCGCGCCCCCGTCGAGCCGATTCTCGGCAATCACGATCTGGTGGGGGTCAGACCCGTCGACAAGAGCGCGCCCAGCATCGACCCGCGGGCGGCCTTTCGAGAAAAGTTCGGGCTCGATCGGACCTGGCGCGTCATCGATGCCGAGGGCACCCGATTCTTTCTCCTCGACTCCGTCGAGATCAGCGACGATGACCTCATGTACCACGGTGGGATCTCATCGGAGCAACTGGGCTGGCTGGAAGCCGAGCTCGGTCGCACCGACACCGACACCCCCATCGTCGTCGCCACCCACATCCCGTTGCTTTCGGCCATCCCCCAGGCCACCAAGGGAGCCATCACTCCGTTGGAGGCCAATCACCTTGTGGTCAACAACCGCGAGGTCCTCGAGCGCTTCGCCGACCACAATCTGGTGCTGGTTCTCCAGGGCCATCTCCACGCCGAAGAGATGCTTCGCTGGCAGGGAACCACGTTTATCACCGGCGGCGCGGTCTGCGGCAACAAGTGGAAGGGTCCCAAATACGGCACCCCCGAGGGTTTCGGTGTGCTCACCCTGAGACCGGATCGAGTCGACTGGGAATACACGACCTACGGCTGGAACGCACGAGGCGCGTAGCGCGATGGTCGAGGACGACCATCACGGAGGTATTAGGTATTAGGTATTCGCCACTTACAATTCAACAACTTCGAATTTCGTCGGACGAAAACGAGAGCCAGGCACACGCCGCCGCACGCTTTGTTCTCCGGCTCCGGATGCGTGAGTGTCACCTGCCCCGACGAGCGACGAGTGACGAGTGACGAGCGACGAGAGGCGGCTACTCCCCGTCCTCCACAAAAACCACCTCGGCGTTCTCAGTCAACGGGGTGAAGAGATCGAAATCCGGGTGGAACTGGGCCAGGAACTCCACCGACAGGAGTCGATAGGCGACCCACACCGGAAGCAGCAACACGGTTCCGAGATAGGGCACCGCCGCCAAACAACAGGTCATCATGCAGAAAACACCGAAGAAGATGGCGAAGATCGCGGCCAGCATGAGCACGAAGAGTCCGTAGACCACGAAGTGCGCCGGCCGAGCCCTCAACCACGGCACAAGGGCTCTCCAGGCGTCCATCACGGGCATCTCGTAGCGGTACATGATCGGAACAACGAATGACTCGGTGAGGAGCGCGACGAAGGCTGCGGCGATGCCGAAGAGAACCAATCCCAGGACCCCGAGCACTCCCGCCGCGACCGACAGACCCTCGAGGGCATCGTGGAAGGAGAAACCGGCGGCCGGAGCGAAGAAGAGCAACGCGACCAGGACGACCCCGAGGACGCAGGCGAGGCTGAAGCACAAACGCCACAGGAAAAGCGAGTTCCCCAGAGCTTCGTGGCGCTTCCAGGGTTCGACGATCTCGGCCTCATTGCGAACCACGTTGCCGAGAAAGATGAACTTGAAGCGTGACGTGACCCACAGCAGGAGAACGGCGAACGCGAGACCGAGCATGATCCCAATGATTGCCAACGGCAGCCAGATCGCACTGGCGGATATCCCGTCCCACGCATGATCCATACCCGACCAGACCTGTCTTCCGGCGTCATTCGAATCCGCCCGCGCCGCGGCGGCGGAGCCGGTGTCCGTCGTCAGTCCGGCAACCCAGGCGGAGAAGGCCAGCAACAACCAATTTGCCAGATCGAACGGCTGCCAGAGAATCACCCGGGTTCGTTCCCAGGCGCGTGACAACGGTTCGAAGTATCCAATTCTCATCGATCCTCCCGCGGGGCGCTCGGTCGATTGTAGAACGACCGCGAATCCCCGGTTTGCAATGCCGACGTCTTCGGCCGGCTACCACCCCTTCAAACGGTAAAAGATCGGGAATTGTTCTCAGGAAGATCCCATGGCCCGCGCGATGACCTCGATCGGGTGCAGCGCATCCACCCCGGCGAGGGCCTTGATCTGGTGCCGGCAGCTCGTCCCGGCGGCGGCCACCAGGGTTTCGGCCGGCAACGCGCGGATGAGCTCAACAAGAGGCGCGGCCACCGCCCGCGAGAGATCCCGGTTGACCTCGAGCATCCCGAAGGCCCCCGCCATCCCGCAGCAACCGGTCTCGAGCTCGCTGACGATCGCGCCCGGGATGCGCCCGAGGAGCTCCACCGCCCGTCGAGAATCGGCCAGCGCCTTGGTGTGGCAGTGTCCGTGGACCACCACCGCCAGCTCCCGCTTCGACCAGGGCAGCTCCGACAACGCCTCCGGGTCCATGGCGTCGAGGAGAAGATCCTCCACCAGCACGCACCGTCTTGCCACCTCGTCGGCGCCGCGCAGACCGAGCTGCCGATACTCATCGACGAAGACCGAGAAACACGAGGGCTCGAGAAAGATAATGGCCTCCGATCTTCCGACGAGGAGGCTCAGATTGTGCTCGCCGAGACGACGAAGCTCGGCGAGACGGCCACGGCTCGCCGCCGGACGGCCACAGCATTTCCGATCCTCCACGAGACCGACCTCGAAACCGAGAATCTCGAGTACCCTGACCGCTGCACGACCGACCCGAGCTTCGTGGTAGCGGGTCCAGGTGTCGTCCCAGAGCAGCACCCGTCCGCGCGATCCGGGTGACGAACCCGCCCTTCGATGGAACCACCGATCGAAACGGTGTCGGGTGAACGGCGGCAAGGGCGTATCCGCCGCCACCCCGATGGCGCGTTTCATGACGGCCCGGACCCAGCGCAGACCGAGCACCGGGTTCGCAATTCGCGGAATCGCGGTTCCCACCCGACCAAGAAGATCCGACGATTCCACGAGACGGTCGAAGAGGGGCACACCGCCCTCGGCGTGGCGGGTCGCCACGAGCTCGGCCTTGAGCGCCGCCAGATCGACGTTGGACGGGCACTCGGTGCGACACGCCTTGCACGACAGGCAGCTCGCCAACACCGATGAGAGCTCAGGCGAGCTCAGTGGTTCGGCGCCGAACCGACCCTCGAGAGCCGCACGAATGGTGTTCGCGCGGCCCCTGGTCGAGTGGACCTCGTCACCGGTGGCGACAAAGGTCGGACACATGGTCGGTGTCTCTTTCAGACAGCCGCCGCAACCGTTGCACTGCTCGAGATTGGCGACAAACGAGTGATCGCGATCGACAAAGCGGAACCCGCCCACCAGCACGGGATCGAGGTGCGACCCTGTCCCGAGGCGCAGATCGCCGTCGATGTGGAAGCGCCCGGAATCGACGATCTTCCCCGGGTTCATGAGCCCTCGCGGATCAAAGAGCCGCTTGAGCCGCCGCGAGGCCTCGGTCAGCTCCGGTCCGAGGTGCTCCTCCAGGTACTCGGTGCGCGCAATGCCGACGCCATGCTCGGCAGCCAGCGAGCCTCCGAACTCACGGCACAGCCGAGACACCTCGTCTGCGATCTTGCGCAGGTGTTCGAGATCTCCCGCTTCGTGCAGATCCAGAATCGGACGGACGTGCAGTTCGCCCGACGCCGCGTGGCCGTAGTACGAGGCTTCGAGCCCGACCTGCCCCATGATCTCCCTGAGCCCACTCACGTATGTGGGCAGCCGATCGGGTCTCACACAGACATCCTCGACACCCGCGGTCGCCTTGGCCGGACCCGCGCGCCCGGTCAACAGCGACAGCCCGGCCTTGCGCAGAGCCCAGACCAGCGCCTGCTCGGACGGGTCGGGCAGCATCAGACGCCGGTCCCCGAGATCGGTCGCGTCGAGCTCGGCGAGATGCGCATCGACCTCGTCGAAAAACTCCACCAGAAGGACCGACTCGCACGGTCGATCGTCGAGCTCCAGGAGCTCGCGGGCGGCGGCGAAGGCGCGCTGCCCTCGAGTCTGATCGAGGAGAATGCGATCGATGTGCTCCACCGCCGCGGGTCTGAGCTCCGCCACGTCCACCGCCGCCTGCATGGCCTCCGCCATCGACGAGAAGAAGATCACTCCCAGACCGCGGCGGGCGGGTTTTGGGACCACCGAAAGTACGGCGCAGGTGACGGCGGCAAGCGTGCCTTCGGACCCGGTCACGAGCCGACTGAGATCGCCGGGCGACCGCAGGGCGTGATCGAAGCCATAACCGGGCCATCGTTTGACCAGACCCGGCGGCATTCCGTCCTTGATCTCCGCCGCATGTTCGGCCACGAGCACATCGACCTTCTGACGGAGGCCGGCGAGGCCGTCGTGGTCGCGTCCCACCCAGGCGACGGTGCCATCCGCCAGCGCCACCTCGAGGGCGATGACGTGGTCGACCGTGGTGCCGTAGACCGGCGCGTGGGCGCCGGATGAGTTGTTGCCGATCATCCCACCGAGGGTGGCGCGGGATGAGGTCGCCACGTCGGGCCCGAACCACAGACCGTGCGGCGAGAGAAAGCTGTTGAGCCCATCGAGGACCACCCCCGGCCCGACCCGCACGGTGCGGTTCTCGGGATCGAAATCCCTGATCGACCGGTTGTTTCTCGCCAGGTCGACCACCAGCCCGGAGCCCACCGCGCCGCCCGCCAGACCGGTGCCGGCGCCGCGAGGAGTGATCTCGAGCCCGGCGTCCGCCGCCGCCGCCAGCAACCGACCGGTTTCACCGGTGTTCGAGGGAAAGGCCACCGCCTGCGGTTCGATCTTGTGGATCGATGCGTCGGTGGAGTAGAGCACGCGAGTCAGCGCGTCGGCGCGCACCTCACACCCCGTCGCCTCCAGGGCACGATGTTGATCTAAGGTCAGGTCCGGGGCCATCTGAGGATTGTACGTGACACGTCCTGTCTTTCGGCCCCCCCTGTCTGGCGAAAAGTCCTTGTGTGTTTCGACCCTCCAACGGTATCCTTGTGGCCGCGGCCTCAGTCGGCCGTCGGAGGATTGATGGAGATCACCGGGTTCAGCCTGAGCGTGCTCGCCGCGACCGGTGGCGTGGCGTTCCTCCACACCCTCCTCGGACCGGACCACTACCTCCCGTTCATCGTCCTGGCCCGGGCGCGGTCCTGGTCCATGACCCGCACCCTGGCGGTCACGGCAATCTGCGGTCTCGGCCACGTCGCGTCCTCGATCCTCCTCGGCGGCCTCGGCGTTGGATTCGGGGTGGCGGTGGCCAGGATCGAAGGCGTCGAGGGTGGCCGCGGCGATCTCGCGGCCTGGGCTCTCGTTGCCTTCGGACTGGCGTACGCGCTCTGGGGACTTCGCCACGCTCTGCGCAGGAGACAGGGCATCGAAACCCATGAGCACAACGGACAGGTCCACCTGCACACCCACGGAGACACCAGTCACCAACACGCGCACGGTATGGGCTCGAAGCTGACCTTCTGGGCGCTCTTTCTGGTCTTCGTCCTCGGTCCGTGCGAACCGCTGATTCCACTCTTCGTGCTGCCCGCGAGCCGCGGCGACTGGACTCTGGCGGCGGCGACCGCGGTGGTTTTCACCATCGTCACTCTCGTGACCATGGTGAGTCTCACCGCCGCCGCGCTGACCGGCGCCAAACAGCTGCGGCTCGGGCCCCTGGAGCGTTGGTCGCACGCGTTGGCCGGATCCGTGGTCGCGGCTTCCGGTCTGGCCATTCTCTTTCTCGGCCTCTGAATCCCACCCGTTCCGTGGTCAGCTTCTCCAGCCGCGTCCCAAACCGACTCGAATCGAACCGCCTCGCATCGGCGAGGGCCGTCGCCGGAGAGATTCCCTACGATCTCAGTATCAGCAACCCGACCGTCTGCGGTCTCCCCTACCCCGACGATCTTCTCTCCGAGCTGGCGAACCCGGATGGGCTCCGATATTCCCCGGATCCCTTGGGGCCGGTCCGAGCGCGACGGGCGGTGTCCGACGCATACACGCAAAAGCGCATCCACGTCGACCCGGACAACGTCGTTCTCACCGCCTCGACTTCTGAAGCCTACAGCCTGCTCTTCAAACTGCTCTGCGACCCGGACGACACGATCGTCACCCCGACCCCGTCCTACCCTCTCTTCGATCAACTCTGCCGCCTCGACGGCCTCCGCACCCACCCCCTCCCGCTCGATCCCAACGACGACTGGCGACCGATCTTCGGGGCCACCGACACCGCACCCGAAAACACCCGGGCGGTGATCGTCGTCCATCCCAACAACCCGACGGGCTCCCACATCCACCCTGAAGACGGCGCCACCCTCGCGAAGATCTGCCGCGACCGCGGTTGGGCGCTGGTGGCCGACGAGGTCTTTCTGCCCTTCGTCCTCGACGGCGGCCCAGGGTCGGAGACCAGCTTCGCGTCCCGGAACGATGTCCTGACCTTCACCCTGGGGGGGCTCTCCAAGAGCATCGGTCTGCCGCAGCTCAAGTTGTCCTGGATGGTGGTCGGCGGGCCCGGCGACCTGGTCACCGAGACACTCGACCGCCTCGAGTACATCGCCGATGCCTATCTCTCGGTGAACACCCCGGTGGCGTTGGCCGTCCCGCATCTGTTGGCGGCGGCGACCACCATCCGGTCCGCCATCACCGATCGGTGCCGCACCAACCTCGAAACCCTTCGCTCCATGGCCGCGTCGCTGCCGGCCGCCTGCGTTCCGCCGGTCGGTGGCGGGTGGAGCGCCATCCTCCGTCTCCCGGCGGTGCTCGATGACGAGGAGATGGCCATCCGCCTTCTCACCGAGCGGGGGGTCGCCGTCCAACCAGGCTTCCTCTACGATCTCCCGACCGAGGGAGTCATGGTGCTCAGCCTGCTGACCCCGGAGCCGGTCTGGCGGGCGGGGCTCGAGGAGATATTCGACGCGGTTCGCGGTTGGATCTGACCTCAGCGGCACATTGGGCGGGTATCAAACCCACCCCTTCGGATCTCATTGTAGGGGAGGGTCTTGCGCTTTCCCCTCCAAGAAGTCAACCTCGCCGGCCGCCTGCTCCGGCAGGAACGGCGTCAACAGGCGGCGCTCCCGACCGAAGAGCGAACTACCTCAGCTTCCACCTCATGGAGCGGTCCTGCATCCACCGCACCGCGAGGGCGTCGCGGAGACCGGAGAACGCCCGGTCGAGGGTGCCGTACTTGCTCGAACCGGTGAGCCGAGACGCGTGCCGCACGGGCATCTGTCGGACCGAAAACCCCTCCATACGCAGAAGCGTGGGAAGGAATCGGTGCATCCCGGTAAAGAGCTTGACCGACCGTATCGCCTCGGCTCGAAAGACCTTGATGGGACAGCCGGTGTCGATGATGTCCTCCCGGGTCAGCCGATTGCGAACGCCGTTGGCGAACCACGAGCTGAACCGGCGCCACCCGGTGTCCTTGCGATCGGCCCTGATCCCCACAACCGAGTCCAGCCCTTCATTGCGAAGCGTGTGGAGCAGCTGTGGGAGGTCCTCCGGATAGGTCTGAAGATCGGCATCGAGAAGCCCGATGTATCTGCCCCTGGCATGACGAAACCCTGCATCCAGACCCGCGGTCTGGCCGCAGTTGGCCACGAAGTGAAGCACCCGGAGACGCTCGTCGGCGGCGGCGAGCTCATCCATCTTTTCCCCGGAACCATCGGTCGACCCATCGTCGACCAGCACGAGCTCCCAGTCGATCGCAGAGCTGTCTAGGGCGCCGCGAACCCGCTCCACCAGGGGATCGAGGCAGCCTATCTCGTTGTAGACGGGGACCACCACCGAGAGCTCGCGTTGTGTGGATTCACTCATGGGAAAAGGGTATCAGAAGGCGGGGGGAAAGGGGTAGAGGCCGTTGCGGTAACCGCAGCCGGAACCGTGGCCGTCGCCGTGACCGCAACTGTAGCTGCAGCCGTAGCCTCAGCCGGAACCCGCGCGCGGCTGGCGTCCGAGTCAGTCCGAGATCGCAAAGCGAGATCGGCTCTGACCGCAGCCAGACGAGGGTGGGTCGTGGTGCGCGTAGCGCACTAGCAACCGGAACCGGAACCGGAACCGGAACCGGAACCGGAACCGGAACCGGAACCGGAACCGGAACCGGAACCGGAACCGGAACCGGAACCGGAACCGGAACCGGAACCGGAACCGGAACCGGAACCGGAACCGGAACC
>JARFRM010000103.1 GCA_029287235.1 Thermoanaerobaculales bacterium | reverse complement strand
CCTTGGTCAATGCCCAGGCGATGGAGTCGTGGACGGCCCGCTCGATCAGCAGGCGCTGGCGGGCGACCTCGATCACAGTGCTGTCGACCCAGTAGATCTGCGCCAACTCATCCGGCTCGTCATACCGGCTGAAAAAGAGGAATCGACCGTCTGCGTTGTGAAGAGCAGGCGTTCGCCGCCCGGGGCGAAGCTGATGGCGAACTCGTAACGTCCTTCAATGGAGATCAGGCCGGGCGCAAAGACCTCGGCCTCGGTTCCCGGCGGCGTCTGGCCGAAGTACGGACCCGAGAGCTCGAGGAGCTCGCCGGCGGCGGCGGGAACCGTGGCGGCAGCGAAGCCGATGATGAGAAGAACGGACACCGTCGCGGTTGTCGACCGGCTCGTTTTAGTCCTCCTTCCAGGAAAACACCCGAAGCGGAATGGCCTGGGCCTCGACGGGTTCAACGATCTTCTGGTTGTCCAGCATCTGGGTGATGTGGATCATCCCGTCATTGCCGGTGAAGAGAACCGAACCGGAGGCGTACACAGCGTCACCTCCGTGAGTTTCGTACCGACTTTCACCCACCGCGTCCGCGGTCAGAAGCGACACGACATAGGTCCGGGCGCCTCCGTTCAACCTGCAGTTGCCATCATCCGTCACCACGATCTCCTCGGCCGGTGTGAAGGTCGAGAAGATGACCATCTGATTGAAGACAAGCGCATCGGTGTTGACCTTCTCCTCGGGGTCGAGGATCAGATACCAGCCTCGGACGTTCGGATCACCGTAGAGGTAGTTGGTTCCCGCCGCGGTGTTGCCGTCGGAGAGGCTGATCGGTTGGAGGTTCGCCTCGGTCAGGGTGACGCCGTCGTCGGTGTCGAGGATCGCGTAGATCCGGTTCTGCACCGAGTTGCGATAGACCAGGCTGTCCCGCCGGCCGCTGCCGAGGACCACGGCAATCTGGACCTCCCCGGATGCCGAGAAGGTGACGGGCACCAGCTGTGGCTCGAGATAGAAAGGCTGGTAACCGCCGGCGTTGAACAGGGTCGTCGACGACCATGACGACGAAAGCACTCTGCCCGTGTTGGGATCGATCTCGCCTGGGGTCCCCACGTCGAGCCTGCGAATCGTGCCGGCCGTGGTGCCGAAGTAGAAGCGTTCGAAGACACCGTCGAGGTTGACGTCGAGAGCCGCAACCTGGCCCGGCACCATGCCTCCGGCATTCTCCTTGAACAGAATCTCGCCGGTCTCGAGGTCCAGAATGTAGATGAAGTTTCCGCTGTGGGCGCTGATGTCGTACCCTCCGCCAAAGACCGCCACCGAGCGTTCCTCGATCGTCGTCCCGTCGGTCGTGACGTTGAGAAAACCGATCAGCGGACGCGACCAGGTGTATCCCAGGTCCGGATACCCGTTCGAGTCCTGGTCGGACGTGTCCTCGAACTCCCACAGGAAGGCCGGCCAGCTGCCCGAGCATCCGGTACCACCGTTCGTACACTCCGGAGTGGGGTCGTAGTCGTCCGTGGGATCACTGTCGGTGGCCGGTCCGTAGGCGACAACACCCGGAATACCGTTGCTGTACGTGTCCGGCATGGTCAGATCGAGCCCGACGTAGGATTTCCCTCCCCGGCGTTCGCCGAACATCACGATGGTTCGCCACTCGCGCTGGTCGGGGACCGGAGACTCGGAGGCCGGGATCGACGGATCGATGTAGACATCGGCGATGGTCGGAGACCCGTCGACCGTCCACTGGTGCTCGATGCTGTTGCGCAGGACCGGGAATTTCGGCATGACCGCACGGGGGATCCAGGAGAAGAGCTCCCTGCCGGTGCCTATGTGGTATTGCTCGGTCGTCCCGTCGTTGACCCAGACGCCCGCGTCGATGGCGTGGAACGTCCCGTCGTTGGACCCGAAGAGCAGCACCTGACGACGTTTGTCGTGCTTCTGCAGGTACGTTCGGTAGCTCTTGTCATCACCACCCGAGCTCTTGTCGGCGTTCTGGTTCCTCAGGTAGCAGGTGTAGCAGGACGGCGCTGAGAAGATCGACGGCAGCGAGTGGAAGGTGTCACCGAGCTTCCAGGCGTCGTAGATCTGCTCGCCGAGCACCGCGTCTCGGTCGCCGCGAATGAACGCGATGCTCTCGGACATCAGCCCGGCGTCGGAAATACCCATCAAGCCCTGCAACCGCGCCGCGGCGGTCACGTTGGCGCCGGGATCCGTGAAGCTGAAGCGATCCCCCGGAATGCTCGCGCCGGATGCTCCGCCGTAGTAGAGGACCCGGCTGGCCGCCGAGGTGTTCTGCAGCACCTCGCCCGAGTCCCACAGGGTCGCCGTGTAATCGAGCTTCCCGTCGACATCGGTCGGAATCGTGCCGTTTGTCACCGGGAACGCGCGCATGTTGCCCATCCAGATCGACCGGTCGCCTTTCGGCGAGAAAGTCGCGATGTAGGCTGTCTGGTCGGTCGAGGACGAGACGGACGGAAGGGTGGGCGATGAGAAGCCGCGGGTCTTCTCGTCGATCTCGCGGCCGATGTCCATGAGCGTCTGGAGGAGCTGCACGGCATTCTGAGCCTCGTAATACGCACCACCGGTCATGTCGGCGATGCACGAGAGGGTTTCGGTGTTCGTTCCTGACTGGAGGCCGAAGCCGATCACATAGACGTTGATCGTCGTCGTGCCGACCTCAACACCGTCCACGACGACGGGCAGATCGACCAACCGGCCGGCATGACCGCCGGTGCAGATGGGCCCCGGGTCGGAGCAGGTCTCGACCCCGTCGGTGATCAGGATGATGAAGTGTTTGCGGCATGGCCAGTACTCGTCGTTGCGGGTGAGCACGTCGGATTCGAAATAGTCGGCGGCGTCGTCGATGACCTTCTTGATGGGCCGCCGACCGGCCGCGATCACGGTCTCCGTCCGCGGTATGAACGCGTTGCGCCTTGCCGGGAAGTACATGGTGCCGAACTCGTTGGCCGACGTGTTCGTGGGGAAGTAGAACTGACTGTTGGTCTGGGGTCCGAAGAAGCTCTTGATCTTGTCTCTGGTGCTGTTGTCACCGTCGAACGGAATCGGCACGATCGGTCGAAGGTCGGTGCTGACGGTTTCGTCGAACTTGGCATATCCGGTGCAGTCTGCGCCCGGAGACTGCCAGCTGACCGAGGTCAGGGTTCCCGAAGCCGAGGAGAGCTGGCTGTCGTCACCGTCGTCCGGGTTGCGGTCATAGAGCTGGAAATGACTGGACTCGGTGACCGACGCGAAAAGCTCGCCCGCCCCGGAGTCGAGGATCCATGCCTTGACCGAGCCGCCGACGTAGGTCTCCCTCCACTGCTTGTAGGAAAGAGTTTCGGCCCCGATCTGGTTGGTCTCCCCGGCCGTCTCCTTCGCGGCGATCCACTCGTCGAGGGTCGAAAAGCACGGCGTGGAATCGAGAACACACCAGGGATCTCCCTGGTAGTGAATGTCGGCGAGAACGAAGTCGTGGGCCTTCTGTTCCCAGGTGGCGTCGGCGGTATCGATGCCGTTGTGGACGGCGACCTCTTCCCAGGTCTTGTCGCCCTGGAGACCCAACCGCACCCAACGACCCCAGGACAGGCCGTCGAGCCCGCTGGTCGTCCCCCAGTTGTAGGCCGGGTAGTAGTACGGAGGGCCGGCGGTCGATTTGCAGGCGCCCGAGCTGTCGAGCAGACAGTGAATGTAGCGGATGTTCCCGTCGTTGTCCTGACTGCCGTTCGGGCTGATCCGGTTGTCCGGGTCGTAGACGATGGTCTGGTCGGTTCCGTCGGCGCCGAAGAGGATCGGGTGGAGCGGGTCGGCAGGCTGGTTGTGGTTGGGATCGAACGAGGCGCCGACCCGAACCACATCGCCGACCACCCTGCCGTCGTGCAGCTGGAACACCGGCGTGCCGAGGGCATCGGTGACGGCTGTGATCCGGTACGCATGGGTCTTGTAGTGCAGCTCGAGATCCTGCTTTGCGAAGAAGCTGAAGCCCATGTTGAATTCCGGATATGAGTCGAAGAAAGCGTTGAGGACCGCCTTGGACTGGAAGAGCTTCGACCCGGCATCATCACCGTTGAAGAGCAACGGCTGGATCGACGTCGCCGGGTCGTTGACCATGGTTGCGGCGGAGTCGAGGAACAGCAGGACGTTGGCCGGTGCACCACGGGCCTGCACGAGCACACGGTCGTCGGTCGACGAATCCTGCGCCGGGGCCGGCGCCGCGAGAATGAGGGCGATCCCGCTGATCAGCACGATGTTTCGGAAATACATGTCCGTCTCCTTCAGTCCGGAATCGCCGCCGGCATCGGCCCGAGGCCGAAAATCACTTCGACCACGCGTTCGCTGTTACTCAGTTGATGGGCGGCAGTGCTCCGCGTTCTGTAGGACTGGATGATCAGGGTCGTGTCACTGCCCTGGCCGGCGTTCGCCGAGGAACCGATGACCATCCTCGGCGCACCGATCGGCTGCAGTGGATCCACCTCGACATTGACCGGACTCACGGAATCTCCGGTGGTCGAACGGCGATCGCTCAACGAGAAGTTGAAGCCGTCGAGCTCCTGAATCCGCGCGCGAGTCTGAGCGACGTTCAGACCGGAGTCGGCGGCATAGAACGCCTTGACCATCCAGCGCTCGGCGCCCGAAAGCCCGGCGACCATCATCGATTGGCCGACCAGTCCCAATGCGAGGACGCTGACCACGAGCAAGACCATCACAGCGAGGATCAGTGCCGTACCGCGCTGACTGTCAGCCGGCTGCTGGGCCTCGTGGCCGGATTGTGAAGTTCTGGATTGCATGGATGGGCCTCCTCGATCACGACATGGGTGGGTGGCTTCGCAGCGAAACCCGCACGGTGTGCGAGCGGTAGCGGAAACGAAGGTCGTCACCCGTCAGCTTTGGCGAGTTCTCGGGCAGTGGTGGGGAAGAGGAGTACTGGAGATCGCGATAGGTGGTTCGTCCGGTCAGTGAGACCCGAACCTCCCTCAGCAACGCGATCTGTGCCGCCGTGGCGTCGGTCTCGTTGACGGCGTTGAAGAACCACTCATCGTCGTTTGCCGCGAAGCCGACCTCCGCGACTTGACCGTCGTTGTCGAGATCGATTCCGAGAGCGACGTGCAGACCGCAAACCTGGTCCACGAGCTCGACGACGGTGTTGACCGATGTCCTCCACAGGAACAGAGCGGGTTCACCATCGAAGTTCGTCGAAACGAAGTAGACGAGATCGTCCAGAAGGCCGGCCGTGATCACGTACTCCTTTTGGAACGGCTCGAAGTTGCCCCCTTCGTTGAGGGAGAGGATCGCGTCGTAGTCGGTGTCGGAGGTTTCGATGGGAAGCGCCAGCACCCGGTCGGGAGCGGTTCCGGTCGGTGAGGTGTCGGCGCTGACGATGCCGATGTTGTACTTCGAGAAGTACCTCTCCTGACCGACGCCGACGACCACGGGCATCTCCCAGAGCAACGTGAACAGAACCGGGGTCCCGGTCTTGACCAGAGAGGGAAGTGGTTGAATGCGGCCCGGCGTGAATATCGACTGCTCGGTCAGCCTGACTTCAAAATTCGAGTCTCCGGCCCCGGAGTAGTCGGTGATGTGCGTGGATCCGGGAAGGTCGTAGACGACTCCGCCGATCACACCCCGAATCGTCAGCACATCGGTGCCGGGAATCGGGGTCCACGTCCTACCGTTTCCGTCGATGATCGTGAACTCACCCGAAGCGACATTGTCCCGAACGTCGATGGCGGTGACGTTCAACGCGCCGCCGGATCCCGGGGCGAGCAGTGGAAGCCCACCGGTGCCGGTCATCCGCATGTTGCGGACGATGTCGGAGACCATGAACCGGAGGTTCTCGGTCATCCGAGCCATGTCGCCCTGGGTCTTGGAGACCATCGACGCTCCGTCCAGCATCTGTAGTAGGCCGATCATGACGACCGCGAGCAGCAAGAGCACGACCAGCATTTCGATGAGGGTGAACCCTGAAGTCCGGGGGGAAGGTCTGGTGATCTTCATAACCGCCTCGTTAACGAACATGTTTGACCGACTCGACGGTCACCGCACGGAGGCCTGGAGCGGTCCCGTGGGCCGTCACGGTCATCGTGATGAGCTTGACGTTTGCAAAACCGCCGGCTGCGACGGGCGGGCCGGCGAAAACCGAGGTCGGGTCGACGTTTCCACTGCTGATCGCGAAGTCCCGCACAACGTACTCGATGTCGTACAAACCGTTTTCGGTGTTATCCGTGTGAGTCGTGCCGGCTGCGAGCTGCGGCGCGTTGAACGGCAATGCGACGAGCAGTTCGAGGCGGCTCTTGGCGAGATTGGAGACCTTTGTGTAATCGCGGCTCGAGCCGTTGAGCATGATGCCGAGATCGAGAGCACTCATCACTCCGATGGCGATAAATGCGAGAATCAACAGGGCTATGAGCATCTCGAGGAGCGAGAATCCGGCCCTTCGATCGACCTCCGGACATCCCTGCGGGCTTCCAATGGGGGTCAGAATTCCCATGTCCATCTCTCCGTCTGACCGGTCCAGCCTCCGTCGATCGGCATTTCGACAGAGGACGAACCCGTCACAGTGTTGATGCGGAGGCGCAACGCGTTTCCATTGCGATCGGCGAAGTAGAGTGCCGGGACCGTCGTCGCCCCCCCAGCGACGATCGAGCCGTCAGGGCGATACTCGATCGTGTCGTAGTCGGGCCCGAAGTAGTCGACCGCCTTTCCACGGCCGGTCCTTCTGAACTCGAGCCAGTCAGGAACGCGGTAGCGGTCGAGGATCTCGTCGACGCCAACCTCGAGGACACCGTTGGGAAAGGCCGTGCTGTCGCCCCAGAGTGTGGCTGTCACGGAGTCCTCTTCGATCACCAACCAGGTCTGCCTGTGCCGGTGAAGAGCCTCGAAACGGGCACGAGTGTGGATCTGCTGCAGCTCGGAAATGGCTTCGATGGTGCGATATTTGGCCCGTTGGTAGGTCAGATTGGGAATAACGACCACGAGCACCATTGCAGCCATCGCGACTGCGGTGATGATCTCCACCAGCGTCATTCCGGCCTCTCGGTGCGACCGGGGAGCCGCGCTTTCGGCGAGCTCCTGCGAGCGTCGGGCGTTCTCGGTCGGCGACAATGACAACAAAGCGAGATGAGTGTTCATAGTGAAAACGTCCCCATTCCGTCGAATATCGATCGAGTCCCGGGTGGATCCGGCTGACGATCTGCACGCCACCGACCACTCGGCCGCCTCATGCGGTCCTGCAGATCCCGGCTCCCGGCCCATCGTTGTGTTCTTCGAATACACGTCACGAAACCTCCCGCGTGGTTTTCGGCCAATTTGCCCAAAACGAACCCAGGCTCCAGCTTTCGACTGTTTCTTCTGACAACAAATGGCGCCACCCCGCGAAACTTCCGGCTCAATGGACTCGCCGGTGGTGTTATGCCCTCAATATCAATGATCGCTCTCCTTCTCGAGCATCACAACCGAATCCGGCCTCGTTAAAGAATCTTTAACAGTAAGGTGCGACGGGTGTCTCGTCCAACTCATCGAATTGCGAGCGTCGCTCGAGATCGGGGCGCGCGTCTTCACCCGTTTGGGTGATGCCGGGAAAGTTGAGTCGATCGATATTCGGGAGCGACGCAAGCGATGATTCTCGACTTCAGCCGCGTTGGGGCGGGTCCTCTTGGGCACACGGCGGTTCCGTGATGCGGGCCCACCTCGTTGCGAGGTGGATTCGAGGATCGGCGCTCGAGAGATCGTCAACGTCATGAGAGACGAGAACAGGAGGTTCGTATGTTCAGAGTGCTCAGGAATTGGAGACCGATCGCAGCCCGCGGATGGCTGGCACTGGTTTTGATCTGCCTGGTGGTGCCGGGCCTGGCCGTCGCGGTCGATCGCTGGGAGGGCGGCTACGTGGGGAGCAAGACCGAAGGCGACGCCACCACGCCGGTGTGGAATTTCATTCGCCACTTCAACTACGAGCAGTACTACTGGGCCGAGACCTTTCAGTTCGGTTCGTTCAACAACGAACGGGTCGACAAGATGGACTTCTCGTACTTTGTCGGCCACGGTGACCGTTGGGCGATCAAGTGTCAATCAACGTGGATCGACCTCGACACCGCCGGGTCGACATCCCACGACGGGTGGGGCGATCACAATGCGGAGTTCGTCACCCTCCATGCCTGTCAGGTGGTGGCGAGCCCGTTGGAGGTATCCGACTGGTACACCCCGTGGACCAACTCGGATGGCGTGTTCGACGGTGTTCATCAGGTCTGTGGTTTCAGAACCAACGCATCGATGTCGTGTGATCAGGACATCTCCAACTACTTCGGCAGCAGGATCCACGCTGGGGGAGCGGTGTGGCAGTCGTGGTTTGACGCCATCTGGCTATACGGGGACGGTGTCGAGCGTGGTGCGGCGGTGATGTACCCCCCCTGCGACGGCGACTCCTACGCAAGCTTTGCCACCGATCCCCCAGCCAACCACAACTGGTTGAAAATCTGGTACCAACTTTGAAAAGGGGAGGGGACACATCATGAAAGCAACGAGAACACGGAATGCTCTTCCCATCACGTTGGTGATGCTGGTGTCGGGCGCGTTCGCCGCGGCGGCCGCCGAGAGGCCCTCGATGGTAGGGCCCGAGATCAGGTGGGAAACGCCGGCCGAGGGCTTCGTTACGGCGAAAACACTGACAACCTATCGTGCGGTTCCCGTTTCTCGAGTCAGCGATGAGCAGGCGAGGGAACGCCTCGATGTACTCCGAGAGGCGACCGGAACAAAGGGGCGGTTCGACGGGCTCAAAAGGATCGACGGACGTCTGATATTCACCTCTGAAGAGGATGCGTCATCGGTGTTCGACATTGACTCAGCGACCGGGACCTTTCTTTTCAACTCAGGTTTGAAGGGTTACTCCGACGAGGGCGCTACTCGTGGTCTGCCGTCATTGAAAGAGGCTCCGGAAACGGCTCGTGAGTACCTGGCCAAGCTGCGCTATCTGCCGAAGAACGAAAAGGAGCTGGTGGTTGAGCGGGTCGGAGGGCTCGCCATGGCAGCAGCCAAAGAAGGCAAGACCTCCGAGCCATACCACAAGCTGGTCACGGTGTACTTCGGCCGCGTCATTGACGGACTGAGAGTGCAGGGAAGGGGATCTCGAATCCTGGTTCATCTTGGTGAGAACTCAGCCCTTGTCGGGGTGATCCGCAGCTGGGCGGAGGTCAAGCCGCAAGAGATCGACAGGGACGATGTCAAGCGCGACGATCTGATTCTCCGAGAAATCGATCGGCGTCTGTTCCGAATGGCGGATCAAGCGCGGGAGATCGTCATCAGGGAGGCTGAGCTGGTCCTCTTCGATGATGGCCGTGGCGTTGTCGAGCCGGCGATACATGTGGTAGCGACGGCCCGGTACGAAGGTCCCCAACGGGCGAAAGAAGGTACTGAGATCCCGGTCGATTTCTATGTGCCGGCACTGATTCGGTCCGAGGCGTACTACCCGTTCATTCAGGACGCGGAGGCCCGGTGGCCGGGCGGAGAGAAGGAGTGACCGACCGTCGGGTATTGATGACTGTGGCGTCCCAAGTGTCGGGGCCGAGATTGACATCCGGCTTCGGGAACCTATATTTCGATGAGAGCCCTCGTAACATCGAAGTCCTTCTGAAATCCGTGGAGGAGGCCCATGGTTCTTGATCATCGGTCCTGCGATCGGGCCGCGGGGCTGGGAGCGTGCGTCGTCCAGGCGACGAGGTGCGCGGGCAGATTCCAGGCGGAACCGGCAGGGCCACGCCGCATTGGCCGACTCGTATCTCGTGCGATGAAGATGCTGCCCGCGGTCGGTTTGTTGATGATCAGCGGACCGGTTTCGGCCCAGACCATCCTCACGGTCGGGCCTGACGGAGCGTACACGACGGTCGGTTCCGCGGCATCCCAGATCGTCAGCGGCAGCGACTACGAGATCAGGATTCAGGAGGGGGATCACTGGGGTGGCGTAGGCCTCGTCAGCCCGGTCTCTTTCACCTCGGGGAGCGTCGTCATCAGCGGCGGGTGGACGTCGTCCTTTTCCACCCAAACCCCTCATCCGAATGCGACGAGGCTCCACGAAGGTCGGATGGAAATCTGGATCCAGGGGGGCTCCTACCGCGTCGAGAACCTCACCAGCAGGGACTCCACGGCGGGCTTCGACGGCGGGGCGATGGACATCCGCCTGTCGGGGGATGCGCATGTGCGGCTCGAGCGGTTGTGGATCGTCGACAACCAGGCCGGCGTGTCAATGGTCGGTGACCTGCACGGTGGAGGCGTCAATGCCGGCTTGACCGACAGCTCCAGAATCGAGATCGCCGATTGCCAGGTGTCCCGAAACGTCATGGAGCCCACCCTCGGAGAAGCAACCTATGGAGGGGGTGTCTACCTGTCCACCAGCGGTTCATCGACGGCCCTCCTCACACGAACGCGCATCGAGGGCAACAGCTGTGCTTCTTCGGTATCGGGTCGGTACGGCGGAGGGCTCTTCGTTTTCGCGCAGGCATCGTCCTCCGTCGAGCTGATCGATTGCACGGTGCGAGGCAACACCCTCGGAGCCGGCACTGGGTCGAGCGAGGGCAGCGGCGCCTTCATCACGACCAACCTCACAGGCCGCGTCGTCGCTCGACGCGTCTCCTGGCTGGCCAACCTCGACACGGGAACCGCCTCTGCAGCCCAGACCCACATCAACGTCGCATCCGATGCAGCCGTCGAGGTCACCGACTCCGTGGTTTGTTCGGGCAACGACATCGGGGTCCAGGCGTACAGCCAGGGGGTTCTCCGCCTGACCAACCTCACCGTCGCCGACAACGCGGGTGATGGTGTGAAGATCTCCACCAGTTCGGGCGTTGCCTCGTTGTACAACACCATCGCGTTTCTCAACGGCGCCGACACCAACCTCACCGGTACGATCAGCACCGGTGGCAATCTCATCGGGGTCGATCCGATCTTTGACGATCCGGTTGGTTGAAACTTCCGTCTCGGCGGGGGCTCGCCGGCCGTCAACCAGGGAACAC
>JARFRM010000057.1 GCA_029287235.1 Thermoanaerobaculales bacterium | reverse complement strand
TGAAGGGCAGGCTGGAAGTCCGCCCCCACAATCCATCGCGGCCGTTCTTGTAGGGGCATGCATCCCTGCATGCCCTTCAGTACCTTTTCGGTCGGTAACTCGTGGCCACGTGAGTCCGGCGCGTCATCCACTCTCTTCTGTGATGGATCTGCGTTTATCTGTGTGATCTGCGGGCTGCGCCGACGGATGGGCCGTAAACGATCCACCTACGGTTCTGTCGAAGCTATCCTACTGTAGGCGTGTCGTTTACGGCCCGCACCTCGAATTCATGGAATCGTGGTGACATCGTGTCGATGAAGGTTGATTGTCCGATTTCAGGCCCCAGGGGCCTGACCGCAATTCGTCCGACGAATTTCTAGTAGAACCCGAGCTCGAGCTGTGCGGCCTCGCTCATCATCTCCGGGTCCCACGGCGGGTCCCAGGTGATCTCGACCTCGGCGGAGGTGACGCCATCGACGGTGGCGACCTTTTCCTTGACCTCGGCGGGCAATGATTCGGCCACCGGGCAGTTGGGTGAGGTCAGGGTCATCAATACGTGCGCCGCCCCGTCATCGGCAACACTGACCTCGTAGATCAGCCCGACTTCCCAGATGTTGATGGGGATCTCGGGGTCGTAGACGGTTTGGATTGCTTTGACGATTTCGTCTTTGAGGGTCATGTATGCCTCCGGGGGTGCCAGGTCAGACGATTCAGACGATTTGCCGGCAAATCGTCTGAATCGTCTGACCTGGCACCTACTCCGTCGTTACCGGGTCGCTGTTGCTATTCATTGCCGCGTTCAGCGTGTGCCACGCCAACGTCGCGCACTTGACCCTCACCGGATACTCGCGGACACCCTCGAAGACCTGGAGCTTGCCGAGCTCCACACCCTGTTCGTCGGCCACGCCGGTGAGCATGTGGTGGAACTCGTCGAAGAGGTTCTTGGCCTCCTCGACGTTCTTGCCGGTGACCGATTCGGTCATGAGCGAGGTCGAGGCGGTGCAGATGGCGCAGCCGGCTCCCTGAAAGCTGATCTCTTCGATGACTCCGTCCTCGATCCTCAGATAGACCTTGACCGTGTCGCCGCAGAGCGGGTTGTGGCCATCGGCCGATTTGTTGGCGCAGTCCATGACATAGCAGTTCCGCGGCTGCTTGTTGTGATCGAGAATGACCTCTTGATAGAGCTGTTTGATTTCAGACATCAGCCGAAGATCTCCTTGACCTTGGCGAGCGCCTCGATGAGACGGTCAACCTCGTTGGTAGTGTTGTAGACCCCGAACGACGCCCGGACCGTCGCCGAGATGTTGAATCGCTGCATCACCGGTTGGGCGCAGTGATGACCGGCGCGGATGGCGACGCCCTCGGTATCGAGGATGGTGCCGATGTCGTGCGGGTGGACGCCGTCCATGACAAAGGAAAGCGCGCCCGCGCGGCGGCGGGCGGCGCCGATCAGGCGAACGCCGGGGATGTCCAGAGCTCTTTTTGTGGCAGCATCGAGAAGCTCGGTCTCGTGGGCGGTGACTGCATCGGCCCCCAACGCTTCGAGGTATTCGAGGGCCGCGGCAAGCCCGATGGCGCCTTCGATGTTGGGCGTCCCGGCCTCAAAGCGATGCGGCGGTTCGGCGTAGAGGGTCTCATCGAAGGTGACCGAGAGAATCATGTCGCCGCCGCCCTGGTACGGGACCATCTCGAGCAGGTGTTCGCGTTTGCCGTAGAGGGCGCCGATCCCCGTGGGGCCATAGGCCTTGTGGCCCGAGAATGCGTAGAAATCGCAATCGAGGTCGCGGACATCCACCGCACCGTGGGGCACCGCCTGGGCGCCGTCGACGAGAACGGGGATCCCCTTGGCGTGCGCCAACTCGATCATCTCCTTGACCGGGTTGACGGTGCCGAGGGCGTTGGAGACGTGGACCACGCCGACGATCTTTGTCCGATGGGACAGAAGCTCGGCGTAGCGGTCGAGCTCGAGCTCGCCCTCATCGGTGATGGGCACCACCTTGAGTTCGGCGCCGGTCGCCTCGCAGAGCATCTGCCACGGGACGATGTTGGAGTGGTGCTCCATCCCGGTGATCAGGATTTCGTCGCCGGGTTCGATGCGTGGGCGGACAAAGCTCTGAGCCACCAGGTTGATCGCCTCGGTGGTGCCGCGGGTGAAAACGATCTCGCGGCTGTCGGCCGCACCCAGGTGGGCCTTGATCGTGGTTCGTGCGCTCTCGTAAGCCACCGTCGCCCGTTGCGAGAGCAGGTGGACGCCGCGGTGGACATTGGCGCAGTCGTGCTCGTAGAAGTGAGTCACCGTGTCGATGACCTGGCGAGGCTTCTGGGTGGTGGCCGCATTGTCGAGATAGACCAGGGGCCGGCCGTGGGCCTCCTGGTGGAGGGCCGGGAAGTCCGCCCGAATCTGTTCCACATCGAGACCGGTCCTGGTCGCGGTCGCCACCGGTGAGGCCATCAGAAGGCCTCTCGTGCGAGCTCGCCCTGGGGCAGACGTTCGACGAGGTGTCGTTCCATCCGCTCGCGGATCTCCGCGACCGGGATCTCCTGCACGATCTCGGCGGCGAAGGCATAGGTCAGCAGAGACTCGGCGGTGGAGCGCGCGATGCCGCGTGAGCGCAGATAGAAGATCGCTTCCTCGTCGAGGCGACCGACGGTGGAGCCGTGGGTGCAGCGAACGTCGTCGGCGAGGATCTCGAGCTGCGGGTTCGAGTTCACCAGAGCCCCGGCTGACAGAAGGAGATTGCGGTTGGACTGGATGGCGTCGGTTTTCTGAGCGCCCGGGTCGACGACGATCCGGCCATTGAAGACCGCGCGGGATTTCCCATCGAGGATTCCCTTGTAGAGCTCGTGGCTGGTGCAGTGGGGCGCCGCGTGGCGGACCTTGATCTGGGTGTCGGTGTGCTGGGCGTCCTCGACGAGATAGAGACCGTCGAGGGAGGCATGCGCACCAGGGGCGCCGAGTTCGGCGTCGATGTTGGTGCGTGAGAGCGCCGCTCCGACGTTGAGGGCGACCGACTCGAGCCGGCTGTCGCGACCCTGGCGGCTGGTCTGGAGCGCGATGTGGCGTGTTTCGCGGCCCTCCTCCTGCAGCCGAACATGCTTGATGTTGGCGCCGGGAGCGAGCTGGAACTCGGTGACCGGTACGGTCAGGGTCTCGCCACCGGTTCCCACATAGTGCTCGACGATGGTGGCCTGAGCCGTAGGGTCGGCAGAGATGACGTTTCGCGGCGCCGACCATATCGGTCCGTCGCCGCCCACCGACACGAAGAGCAGGTGGATCGGTTTCTCGACGACCGCTCCCCGGTTGAGGTGGATGAACGCACCATCGACAAAATTGGCGGTGTTGAGCGCGGCAAATGGGTGGCTCTCGAGATCAACACCCTTGCCCAGGGCGAACACTGCTCGCTCGTTTTCCGCGGACAGCGCGGTGGCGAGGGACCCAATGGTGACGCCCTCGGGAAGTTCGCCGATCTGGGAGAGCGTGTCGGCGAACCGACCGTTGACAAAGACCAGACGGTGGCTGTCGGTGAGCCGCCACGGGGAGATGTCGGCGGTGGCGGGCCCTCCGAGGTCGTGCGGTGTTGCTGCGAGAGCCTTGAGGTTGGTGAAGCGCCACTCCTCCTGTTTCGGGGTGGGTACCCCGGTGGCGGCAAAGGAGCGGCTGGCCTCGAGGCGAAGTGCGAGGATGGCTTCGGACTCACCCTCGATGCTGCCGATCCCGGCGTCGAGGCCGTCGATGAACGTCTCAGCGGTGGTGGCGGTCTGACTCATGAGTGCGTCCTCAGGCCCCGACCGTGGCCGGTTCGGTCTCGAGCCAGTCGTAGCCCTGGTCCTCGAGCTGGAGGGCGAGCTCGCGGCCGCCGGAACGGACGATCTTGCCGTCTTTCAGTAC
Source organism: Thermoanaerobaculales bacterium (assembly GCA_029287235.1). GTDB lineage: Bacteria > Acidobacteriota > Thermoanaerobaculia > Thermoanaerobaculales > Sulfomarinibacteraceae > JAHECW01. The sequence continues at coordinate 18,295 of JARFRM010000057.1, read as the reverse complement.
GTGGACGAAATCGGGGACGATGTAGTTGAGCAGACGCTGATAGTGGGTGATGACGACAAAGCTCCGTTCGCCGTCACGCAGGGCGTTGACACCTTCGGAGACGATCTTGAGAGCGTCGATATCGAGGCCGGAGTCGGTCTCGTCGAGGATCGCCAGCTTGGGCTCGAGCACCGCCATGTGAAAGATCTCGTTGCGCTTCTTCTCGCCGCCCGAGAAGCCCTCGTTGACCGGTCGTTTGAGGAGCTTCTCGTCGAGCTTGACCAGCTTGGCCTTCTCCTTGACGAGGGAGAGAAAGTCCATGGCGTCGAGGGGAGTCTCGCCGCGGTGGTCCCGGATGGCGTTCAGCGCCGAGCGCAGGAAGTAAGTGTTCGACACACCGGGGATCTCCACCGGGTACTGGAAGGCGAGGAAGATGCCCTCGCGGGCCCGGGTCTCGGCGTCGAGCTCGGTGAGGTCGGCGCCCGAGTAGGTGATGTCACCCTCGGTGATCTCGTACTCCTCACGGCCGGCGAGGACGCTGGCAAGCGTGCTCTTGCCCGAGCCGTTGGGACCCATGATGGCGTGGACCTCACCGGGGTTGATCTCGAGATCGATCCCCTTGAGGATTTCGGTTCCGTCGACTGAGACGTGGAGGTTGTTGAGTTCAAGCATTGCGGTTTCCTTAAGTACTTCGTCTTTTCTTATTCTTGCCATCGGTTTTCAGAAAACCGATGGCAAGAATAAGAGGAGTGGATCATCCAACGCTGCCTTCGAGGCTGACCCCGAGGAGTTTCTGCGCCTCTACGGCGAACTCCATGGGCAGTTCTTTGAAGACCTCTTTGCAGAAGCCGTTGACGATCATGGATACGGCATCCTCGGTGTCGATGCCGCGTTGGTTGCAATAGAAGATTTGGTCCTCACCGATCTTCGAGGTCGTCGCCTCGTGCTCCATCTGAGCCGTGGGGTTGTTGATTTCGATATAGGGGAAGGTGTGGGCGCCGCAATCCTGTCCAATGAGCATGGAGTCGCACTGTGAAAAGTTGCGGGCGTTCTCGGCCTTCCTGGTCACCTTGACCTGACCGCGGTAGGTGTTCTGGCCCTTGCCGGCCGAGATTCCCTTGGAGATGATGGTCGATGAGGTGTTCTTGCCGAGGTGGATCATCTTCGACCCGGTGTCCGCCTGCTGCCGTCCCGAGGTCAAGGCAACCGAGTAGAACTCGCCCACCGAGTCGTCGCCCTTGAGGATGACGCTGGGGTACTTCCAGGTGATGGCCGATCCGGTCTCCACCTGAGTCCACGAGATCTTCGAGCGCTTCCCACAGATGCCCCGTTTCGTGACGAAATTGTAGATCCCGCCGGCGCCGGTCTCCTTGTCGCCCGGATACCAGTTCTGCACCGTGGAGTACTTGATCTCCGCGTCGTCGAGAGCGACGAGTTCAACCACTGCCGCGTGGAGCTGGTTCTCGTCTCGTTGGGGTGCTGTGCAGCCCTCGAGGTAGCTCACATAGGCACCCTCGTCGGCGACGATGAGGGTACGCTCGAACTGGCCGGTGTTCTCGGCGTTGATCCGGAAGTAGGTGCTGAGCTCCATGGGGCAGCGCACGCCCTTGGGGATGTAGACGAAGGAGCCGTCGGAGAAGACTGCCGAGTTGAGGGTGGCGAAGTAGTTGTCGGTGTAGGGCACCACCGTGCCGAGGTACTTTTTGACCAGTTCAGGGTGATCCTGGAGAGCGTCGGAGAAGGAGCAGAAGATGACCCCGAGCTCGCCGAGCTTCTCCTTGAAGGTGGTGGCGACCGAAACACTGTCGAAGACCGCATCCACCGCGACGTTGGCGAGGAGCTTCTGTTCGTCCAGGGGAATCCCGAGCTTCTCGTAGGTCGCGAGGATCTCGGGGTCGACCTCATCGAGGCTGTCGATCTTCTTCTTGGGTGCGGCGAAGTAGGAGATTTCCTGATAGTCGATGGCGGGGTAGTCCACCTTCGCCCAGTCCGGCTCGGTCATCTCGAGCCACTTGCGATAGGCTTTGAGGCGCCACTCGGTCATCCACTCGGGCTCGTTCTTCTTGGCCGAGATGGCGCGTACGACGTCTTCGTTGAGCCCGGGAGGAAAGGTCTCCTGCTCGACATCGGTGACGAAACCGTGTTCGTACTCGCGGTTGGCGAAATCCTCGATGATCTTGGTTTGTTCGGACATGGTCGCTCGCTCCTGACACCCCGGAGGGTGGGTTTGATCGATTCAGTTTTTGTGGGTCGCCACGACCGGCAGCAGGCCTTCGGCTGAGCGGCCGCCGCCCGCGACGATGTCCGCAACCGTGATCCCATCGAGAAAATTGCCGATGACCGATCGCAGACCGCGCCACACCGGTTTGAGCCCGCAGCCGGCGCTCTTCGCGCACGGGCCGTCGCCGGGGCTCATGGTGCTGCAAAAGTCGCTCGAGAAGACTTCGGCTTCGAAGGCGTTGACGACATGGGCCAACGAAATCTCATCCGCGGAACGGGTGAGGGTGTAGCCGCCGTTTCGGCCTCGTTCGGCATCGACCAGACCGGCGCGACGGAGACGGCCGACGATCTTGGCCACCGTCGTGTCGGGAAGGTCTTCGCGCTCGGCGAGCTCGCGGATGGTCAGCTGATCGCCGCTCACCGCGAGGCTCATCACGAGCCGCAGACCGTATTCTTCGGACTTCGAAACTCTCACGATCGCTCCTCCACATGGGGGAAACACAAAACTGGAAAAGAAATTCCACTTTCAATTCTTGGCCGAGATTTTTCAGAAAAATCTCGGCCAAGAATTGAAGGAGAGGACAGTCGAATGGCGTATTCTGTCTGTCATATGAAAGTCTTCCTGTCGAGGTGGGTGTGTCAGGACGTTGAGTCGAATCTGGTCCGATTCGAAGCGGAGGTGAAGCGGGCGGTTGGGGCCGGGGCCTCGATCGTTGTGTTTCCGGAGCTGTTTCTCACCGGATATTCGCGGTCGGTCGATTCGGGCGAGGTGCGGGAGCTCTTTGCTCGGATCTCGGCGGACGCCCCCGAAGTGCTCTTTGTCTTCGGATCGATCTCCGAAGATCGGCGCAACCGGGTGACCGTCTGGTCGGCAGGCGAACAGATCGCGTTCTACGACAAGGTGCACCTCTTCCGGCCCAACGGCGAGTTCGATTTCTGGGATCAGGGTGATCGCTACATCGCCTTCAAGTGGAAGGGCCTCACCATCGGTCTGATGAACTGTAACGATATACGCTTTCCGGAGCAGGCGAGGGCTCTGGCGCTCGAAGCCCGCTGCGATCTCATCATCGTCCCCGCTTGGTGGCCGTGGCGGCGCGACTGGGTTTGGAGCAATCTCCTTCGAACCCGAGCCATCGAAAACGGTGTTTGGATGCTCGGCTGCTGCATTGCCGGCTCGGTCTTCGAGGGCGAGGACTTCGCCGGCGCCGGCAACCACGTCTTCGATCCCCTGGGAGAGGCCGTCCGCACTGACGACGACGTGCTCTACGAGCTCGCCCTCGAAAATCCGCCAAAGCTCACCGTCGATCCCCGCAGAGAGGCGGTGGAGATCACCGAGATCGAGGTCTTCGACTAGCCCGACCTTCTCACCAATTTTCGTCTCGAGGGCGTCGAGGCGCTGTGCACAGCTGGGATTTCTCATCTCCGGGTGCTCAACGTACTGCAGAGTACGCCTCCGCGCCCGAAGATGAGAAATCACAGCTGGGTGCTGTGCATCGTCGGCCGCAGTAGGAAATTGGTGAGAAGGTCGGGCTAGGCTGCCGGTCGGAGCTTTCCAGAGCCCTGCAGGCCGAAGAAAAGAGCTCTGAAGGACAAGCTGGAAGCTCGCCCCTACAACATCCCGAACGCCTTTGTAGCGGCAAGCTTCCAGCTTGCCATTTTCTCCTCCTGGAGGAGTGGTGGAGTCACGGTCCTTCGCATGCGCAAATGCGCAACTTCTATATTTTCAATACTTTACTTGAAAGAAGCCGCGTCGGGCCGTAGTATTACGGTCCGTAAGGAGGCCCCATGGCAGACAAGCCCCAAGGATGCGCTCGGGTGACCGGAGCGGTCTTGGGCGATCCATCGCCCGAGGAACCGGTCGCGAAGACAAACGATGAAACGGTCAAGGAGGAGACCATGACAGCACGTGTCGGACAGAAGGCCCCCGATTTCAACGCACCGGCGTATTACAAGGGCAGCTTCACCAACGTGCAGCTCTCCGACCACTTCGGCAAGTGGCTCCTCCTCTGTTTCTACCCCGGTGACTTCACCTTTGTTTGAGCAACCGAAGTGTCGGCGGTCGCCGACAAATATTCCGAGCTCCAGGATCTGGGTGTCGAGGTCTTTTCGGTCAGCGTGGACAGCCATTTCGTGCACAAGATGTGGAACGACCACGAGCTGGTCAAGATGGTCGACGGCGGGATCCCATTCCACATGCTCTCGGACCAGGCCGGCAACATCGGCCGCGCCTACGGCGTCTATGACGAAGAGCAGGGGATCGAGCTGCGCGGAAGGTTCATCATCGATCCTGACGGCGTCGTCCAGGCCATGGAAGTGCTGACACCGCCCGTGGGTCGGCGGATCGCCGAGTCGATTCGGCAGGTCCAGGCCTACCAGGTCGTCCGCGCCAGCGGCGGTGCGGAGGCCACGCCCGCCGGGTGGATGCCGGGAGATCCGGTGCTCAAGCCCGGTCCGGACCTCGTCGGCAACGTCTGGAAGGAGTGGAAGCCGAACGAGTAGGCGCTACGGGGCGGACGAACTCACGAACTCACCCCAGCTGTGCTTCCTGATCGACGCGGAAAGGATGTTCCCGTGCCGACTATGAGCGTCCTCGAGCCGTCAGAACGGGCACCATCGAGAGACGGACCGTGCGTTCGGCCACCGAACCAAGGACGGCGTGGGAGAGTCCTGAGAGACCGTTGGTTGCGAGGACCACGAGATCGTGGTCGTTGTCGTGAGCGTATGAAGAGATTGACTGGGCGACGTGGCCGTGGATGACGGCCACGGTGGACGGTACTTTGGCGAGCCTCTCGTTCGCGATGGCGGACAGAGAATCAAGGCAGTGGTCCTTGATGTCCTCGCGATCTTCGATTGGTGACTCGAGGACATAGAAGTCGGGATAGGTCAATGGCTCGAAGACATGCAAGAGGGTGACCTCGCCGTCGACGCCCTCTGCCAAGTTGGCTGCCCAGTCCACGGCCACGAGCGACGTTTCGGAGAAATCGACGGCGGCCAACATCTTGTGCGGGATAGACGAGCCGCCTTTGGCAGCTCGAGTGGTGAGAACGGGGACCGGGGAATGATGCACCACCTCCTGAGCCACGGATCCGGTCAGCAGGCGGTTGAGACCGCGTCTTCCGTGGGTTCCCATGATCACCAGATCGCAGTCGTACTCGGTGACGGCATCTGTAATGACCGGGCCGGCGGCGGTCCCTCTCTCGATGTGGGTGAGGATGGAGGTGTCGCCTTTCCCTCCGGCCCTTTCGAGGACGTCTCGTGTGGCCGGTTCCGAGGTCGCTAGGATTCGCTCGACTTCGTCGAGAATCTCTGAGTCCACGCACGGATCATTGAGAAGGACCCGAACGTGGAGCAGGTGGATCTCCGCATTGAAATGCAACCCCATCTTCTTGGCGAGAGCAAGCGCACGATTCGACGCAGGTGAGAAATCTGTCGGAACCAGAATGCGTTTGGGCAGGGTGATCAAATTTACCTCCGATTAATGGTATTCCCAACCAACATGGGCCGAGCCGGCGCCAGACTTCGATCTCTGACGGATGAGAATAATGCAATCTTCAGGCCAATCATCATGAGTGGTTCCCTCGCCACCCCATGGCCGGTTGTTCTCGGGCTCAGAGATACGGAGAAAGCAACCAGGCCAGCCCGTCGCGAATCCGGACCAGCAGCGAGCGCCCATCGACCTCCTCGAGGGTCACTTCTCGCGATTGAATTCTGACAGCCTCGAAGTGCCGATCGATGGTCGTCGCGAAATCGCGGTCGTAGATTTCGACGACCAGCTCGAAATTGAGCCGGAGGCTTCGCGGGTCCATGTTCGCCGCCCCCACTTGAACATAGTGTCCGTCCACGAGAAAAAGCTTGGTGTGGACGAAGGGCGGCGGCTGGAGGAAAACGCGCACCCCCCGTTGCAGGATTTCCCAGAGCATGTTCCGGCTTGCCCAGCTCACAAAGGGCAGATTGTTCTTGCCGGGGAGGATCACCGTCACCTCAACCCCGCGAAGGGCGGCGGCCTGGAGTGCGCCGACCAGCTCACGAGGTGGGATGAAATAGGGGGTCATGATCGCTACCTGCCGGCGTGCGGCCGACACGGCGCCGACGAGGATGCTGAGAAGTTTGTCGAGATCCTCGTCGGGGCCCTCGACGATGGTCCGGCACTTGGCCGGTCCCGTTTCCCGACCGTCGGCCGGAAATCGGTCCACTGTCCCCCCGGTGACGAACGCCCAGTTGTCGAGAAAAACCTGTTGGAGTTGCTCCACCACTGGCCCCACGATGCGGAAGTGGGCGTCCACCACCCGATCGGGATTGCCGGTGCGATCGGCCAGATGCCGGTCGCCGATGTTCATACCACCGGTGAAGGCCACGCGTCCGTCGGTCACCAGGATCTTGCGGTGATTCCGAAGATTGACGTGTACCGATGGCGGGATCGCCCTCGGAGGAAGGAACCGGGCGACCATTACGCCCCTTTTCGCCAGCAACCGGTCGGCCCGCGGATGTGAGTACAATCTCCCAACGCCGTCGACGATGACCCTTGTATCGACACCTCGAGCGGCAGCGCGCGCGAGGGTGTCGATGAACTCCCGTCCGGTCCGGTTGGTCTCAAAAATATAGGTCGAGAGAAAGACGTGACTGTCAGCGGTTTCGATTTCCCTGAGCATGGCCGGGTAGGTCTGCTCTCCGTTGTGCAGCATCTCGACGCTGTTCCCGGTCGTCAGATCGAAGTTCGAGACTGCGCCGGAGATCCCTGCGAGTTCTGAGAACTCGAGGGGAAGTTCCACCCTCGCGGCGATCGCCGATGGTTGCCGGTCTGGGGAGCTTCCCAGCCCGGGGAGTGTCTTGGCCCTCGTGCGGATGCGGTTGACCCCGAAGAAGAAGTACAGCAGGGACCCGGCCAGGGGAATGGTCAAGGAGACGACGATCCATCCCAGAGCCGCCCTGGGGTCGCGTTTGTTGATGAGAGCGTGGCCTGCGGCGCCGACAGCGGTCACCATCCAAATCCCGACGAACACCCATTTTACCGGTTCGTACACCGAATCAGGTTACATGCTCGGCTCACGGGTTGGAAGACGCGATAGACAGCAGGTGAACATTGCGGCGTACATCGATAGAGCCCGGTTCAGGTGGATATCAGTCTATTTCTGCGGATAGACCAATGTTGGCAAGATCGTTGCAGTAGTTGAGGTTCATTGAGGTGGCATCGCCGATGTTGGGAGGTCGGTGGAATTCTGCTGTCGAGCGGACTCGAGAGGACAATGGGGATCTGGCAGATTCTTCAACCAACTTTCATGATCACCGGTTTCGTTGCGGTGATGATGATTCTTGTCGAATATCTCAACGTCCTGACACGGGGGACGTGGCAGAAGGCTCTTTCAGGATCCAAGTGGCGGCAATATTTGGTAGCCGCCCTCCTCGGTGCAACCCCCGGGTGCCTCGGTGCATTCGTCATCGGCACTCTTTTCATTCATCGAGCGGTGTCTTTGGGAGCAGTCGTTGCGTGCATGATCGCGACGAGCGGCGATGAGGCGTTCGTGATGTTGGCGGTCTTTCCTCGCACCGCCGTACTTCTCAGCGTTGGGCTCATGGGTGTTGGCATCGTAGCTGGGATGTGCACGGACATGGCCAGTCACCAGCTCCCCGTCGAGGACAGTTGTACGGTGATGGTTGTTCACGTTGAAGACGACACCTGCCGATGTTTCGACGCGGACCTCGTTCTATCGCAGCTGAAGCGCCCCACGTTGATCCGAGGCCTATTGATCGGCGGAGTCGGTCTCTTCCTTCTCGGCATCACAGCGGGGGCAGTCGGCACCTCCGGGTGGGGCTGGATCCAGGTTTCTCTCCTCGTGGTCGCGGCCCTTACCCTCTTCGTGGTCGTAACCGTGCCGGATCACTTTCTCGACGAGCACCTCTGGCAGCACGTCGTACTCGGGCACCTACCTCGGATCTTCCTATGGGTCGTGGGAGTCTTGGTCGTCATTGCGGTGCTCCACCGGTTTGTGGACATCGGGTCTTTTGTACGGGGAAACAGCTGGCTCGTCTTGGCTCTCGCCGGCATCGTCGGGATCGTGCCCGAATCCGGCCCTCACCTTCTCTTCGTCACTCTCTTTGATGAGGGCGATTTGCCTCTCAGCGTGCTCATGGCGAGCTCGATTGTCCAAGACGGTCACGGAATGTTGCCGATTCTCGCCTATTCGTGGCGCAGTTTTTTGAAAATCAAGGGTGTCAACCTCGCAACAGGCTTGTTGATTGGAGCGTTGATGCTCAGCCTGGGTTGGTAGGTGGGGGCCGGAATCATTCTCGACGCCCGCGTGCGGTTGGCGACGCAGTCCTGGTTATGACGGTTTCGATCATATCGAAGATTCCGACCGCCATCCGGACCTTGTTCCGCTGCAAATGTCCGATGAGGTGCCACTGGGTTTTCTTGCCGACCACGGAGTGGGCGTCTTTGGCTTCCTGGACATAGTTCTCTCCGATGGCCGTCACGCCCGCAGCGATCGCCTGGAAAATCTCATCCGGGTTTCGAGTCTTCGCCGCGGCGACAAGGAGGACGCCGGGAGGAAGGTCGCTCAGGATTCGGGCCACATTGTCTCTGATCATGGTGAACTCCCTGATCTATTGAGGAATCGCAACTATCAGACGCGGTGTGCGTGGTACTCGGTCTCAAACCCATTCTCCACGTCCACGTCCGTTTCTCGTGCGCTATGAGTTCGGCGAGAAGCGTCTGAGATCGAGGATTCGCTCTGGATTGTCGCCCACTCCCTATCCCTTCTTGCGCGTCCCCAGCGATCTGGGCCGTCCGCCCAACGCCGGTTCATCGTCGACTCTGCAATCGTCGGTGCAGGATCCGCGCCAGCCTGCTCCGGGCATTCTCCCAGCCTGCTAGACTCAGAGCTGGGAACGACAAGTGCCTATCCCTTCAGCTGGGCTCGCGGCGCTGGTCGCAAGGAGGGTTGCGCGAGGATGTACCACGAGGATCCCGTGATTGCCGAGACCATTCTGGACAGCGTCGCCGATGGGGTTTTCACGGTCGACAGCGAGTGGCGGATCACATCGTTCAATTCGGCGGCCGAGAGGATCACCGGGGTGCGTCGGGAGGCTGCCCTGGGGCGGCAGTGCTGCGACGTGTTCCGGGCCAGCATCTGCGAAAGCGAGTGCGCCCTGCGGGAAACCCGGGACTCGGGCCTGCCGATCGTCAACAAGGCGGTCTACGTGGTGCGTCCGGGTGGGCGGCGGGTGCCGATCAGCATTTCCACCTCATTGCTCAAGGACAGCACCGGTCGCATCATCGGTGGGGTTGAGACCTTCAGGGACCTGAGCCTGGTAGAGGAGCTGCGCCGCAAACTCGAGCAACGGCAGAGTCTGGCCGACATTATCGGCCGCAGCGCGGTGATGCAGGATCTGTTCGAGCTTCTCCCGGCGGTGGCTGCCTCCGAGTCCACGGTCGTCATCCAGGGCGCCAGCGGTACCGGTAAAGAGCTGGTCGCCAGCGCCATTCACGATCTGTCAGCGCGGCGCGGCAAACCCTTCGTGGCGATCAACTGCGGCGCCTTGCCTGACACCCTGCTCGAGTCCGAGCTTTTCGGCCATACGGCCGGCGCCTTCACCGACGCGCGACGGGACAAACCGGGTCGATTCGCCCTCGCCGAGGGTGGCACGCTCTTTCTCGACGAGATCGGCGACATCTCCGCGGCCATGCAGATGCGCCTGCTCCGGGTTCTCCAGGAGCGCGAGTACGAGCCACTCGGTGCGGTCAAACCGGTGCCGGCCGATGTGCGGGTGATCGCCGCCACGAACCAGGATCTGCCCGAGCTGGTGGCGGCCGGCAGCTTTCGCGAGGATCTGTTTTACCGAATCAATGTCATGACCATCGATATGCCCCCCCTGCTCGAGCGCATGGAGGACATCCCGCTCCTCATCGAACACTTCGTCGGTGCCTTCAGCCACCTCCAAAACAAGGATGTAGCCGGCGTCTCCGAGGAAGTTCTCGAGACCTTGATGGGCCACGACTTTCCGGGCAACGTGCGCGAGCTCGAGAACATCATCGAGCATGCCTTCATTCTGTGCTCCAGTGGACTGATAGAGAGGCACCACCTGCCCCGCAAGCTGCTGGAGAAGATCCGGCCGTCGATGGTGCGGCCGCCGGGTGCCACGCTGCAGTCCATCGAGGCCTTTCACATCACCGATGCCCTCCGCCGTCACGGCGGCAACTGCAGGGCGGCGGCCGAGGAGTTGGGCATCCACCGCAGTACCATGTTCCGCAAGATCAAAGCCCTGGGCATCACGGTGCCCGACCAGCGGTAGCCACCGCAGTCGCAATCCGCGACCGCGGACAGTTCTTACCGGTGCGGTCTGCGACTGCGGCCCGCGCGGCTCGGGCAGCCGCACGCGGTCCAGAAGTGGTTGCAGCAAGCGCTGAAGAGCCTGCGTGGGTGCTCGGCTGCGAAGCTGGCAGGATCGTTGCTTTGTCAAGCATCAATGCGAGTTGCGGTTCCCATCTGCCGCTGCCGGGTCTCTCCGGTCTTCGATGTGGCGCGACGCTATCGGGTCATCGATGTTCACTCCGGAAGGATCACCGACCAAGCGGACCACGTGGTATGCGGTGAGCCGTGCAGGGAGCTCATGGAGCTCGCTGTGGATCAATTGATCTGCGCCGGCATTACGCGCGAGCTTCAAATTCGCCTCCGCAGCCACGGTATCGACGTGATGGCAGGTTTCTGCGGTGCCATCGACGAGGTCATCAACGCCTTTCTCTACGGTCGTTTGGCCGACGGAGACTTCAACATGCCGGGCTCAGAATGGCGGCATCATGGGCTCCCGATGGCCCAAAAAACAAAAGGATGAGATCCATGAGTGATCAAAACAAGCAGGCCTTTGCCGAGGTCGTCGGCCGCATCCTCGCTGCCCGTGACCCGGTCGGGGCCGCCAACGGCTGAACCAGGGAACCGCTTGGCCACACCGGCAAAGCACGTTGTCGAAGCGGACTCCGAGATGAAAAGTGATGGGGAAACGGTCGCAGGTTGCGTCGCTGGCGGGCGATCCCTTGTTGCAATACGCGACTCTCGTTGCGTCGGCCACGGGGCTGTTCGGGCCGCAAACCACGGCGTAGAGCACTCTTCACGCAGATCTCCGGCGCGGCACCAGTCTTGCTTTCTCCAGGGCTGTCAGTCTCGAGACGTGTTCTCTGGGAGGCCACGGAGGCCGGAATCAGGAACCGACCGGAACCGGATAAGAGAGGAATGGATGCACCAGCAACCGCACTACACCTACTACGCCGAGGACTTCCCACTCGAGGAGCGGCCGCGGCGGTTCCTCGAAGCTTTCGCCGCAATCCTGCGCTACTCGAACTACGGGCCGGCGCTCGACACCTACGTGCACGTGAGCGCAAAGTGTTCGTTGTGTACGGCCGCATGTCCCGTGTACCAGGCCACCGGGGATCCCCAGGACATCCCCTGTCACCGATCCGAGCTGCTGCTTCGGGTTTACCGGCGCTACTTCACCCTCGCAGGCGCGCTCAAGGCCAGGTTCCTGGACAGCTTTCACCTCAGTGATGGGTACATCGACACGATGGCCGAGGCCTTCTACCGCTGTACCGCGTGCAAGCGCTGTCTCGCCTCCTGCCCGATGGGCATCGACCACGCGTTGATCACTCACCTTGCACGCTGGATCCTGTCCGAGATCGGCATCGTGCCCAAGGCGTTGCTGGTTTCGGTTCGGGAGCAGCTCGAGGGGGAGACCAGGAATACTTCGGCAATCCCCACGGTGGCCATGCGGGACACCTGCGAGTTCCTGGAGGAGGAACTCGACGAGATTTACCCCGGAGCGGGTATCAAGTTCCCCATCGACGTGCAGGGCTCGGAGTACGTTTTTTTTCCGGCGGTTTCGGACTACCTGCTCGAGGCCGACACCCTGATGGGCAACGCGGCCATGCTGCACGCCATTGGCGCCTCGTGGACCATCGGCAGCGAGAACTTCGACGGCATCGACTATGGGCTGTTCTACTCCGACCGCATGTGGGAGCGGATCATCAAGGCGCAGGTGGCGGAGATCAAGCGCCTCGGCGGTCGCGTGATGCTCATCGGGGAGTGCGGTCATGCTTCCCGTTCGGCCAAGGAGGGCATGCAGAACTTCATCCCCGAGGAGGAGCGGCTGCCGGTGGTCAACATCATGGAGCTCGCCCACGCCGGCTTCGTCTCGGGCGAGTTGAAGCTGATCGAGAACGCAATCGAGCAGCGAACCACCTACCACGACCCCTGCAACATCGCTCGCAAGGGCTGGATCGTCGAGCAGCCGCGCGTGCTGCTGCGGCACATCTGTTCCGACTTCGTGGAAATGACACCGAACGGGGTCGACAACTACTGCTGCGGTGGTGGCGGCGGGACTGTCTCCATCGACGAGATCCGAGAGTTTCGAGTCATGGTCGGCGGCGAGACCAAGGCCGAGCAGATCAAGGCCACCGGCGCACACTTCGTGGTGACGCCTTGCGCAAACTGCAAAAAGCAGGTGAGCGAGATCATCGAGGACTTCAAGCTCGACGTGGTCCGCACCGGCCTGCACGATCTCTTCCTGCAGGCGATCATCATGCCCGACGGCCAGAAACCGGAGGCCCGCCGTGTCTTCGAGTGAGTGCCCCGGCGGACCTTCGAATGCGGCGTTTTGGAAAGACCTCGTATACAGGAGGCAACTGGACCATGAGTGAATGGCTGCTGTGGGCGCGCGGACCCATGTTCCGCTTTGCGATGTTGTTGATGGTGCTCGGAGTGATCAGACTGGTGGTGCTCTCCCTGCTCAACCTGGTCGCAGTCTCCAGGATGGCGGGTGACAAGCGTATCCCGATTGCCACGGCGCTGCGCGGCACCGCCGGATGGCTCTTCCCCAGGTGGGGAGCGTTGACCGGCCATCCGGTCCTAACCCTCGCCTCGATGATCTTCCACTTGGCAATGATCATCACCCCGATCTTTCTCGGAGCGCACATCCTGCTGTGGCAGAGGGGCCTCGGATTGAGCTGGCCGGCGCTAGCGCAGCCGCTCGCCGACGCCCTGACCCTCGCTGGAATCGTTGCCGGGGTGGTGCTGATCGTGCAACGAATCTTCGCGCGCGCCAGCCGCGAGCTCAGTCGACTTCAGGACTATCTGCTGCCCGTCCTGATCACGATCATTTTCGCCACCGGCTACCTGGCGATGCACCCGGGTTCGGACCCACTGTCCTACGAGGCCGTAATGCTGATCCACGTGGTGTGCGGCAATCTGCTGCTGTTTGCCTTGCCTTTCTCGAAGCTCAGTCACGTGATGCTCTTTCCGATCACCCGGCTGGTCTCCGAGATGGGCTGGCACCTGGCGCCCGATGCCGGGCAACGCGTTGCCGCCACGCTGCACAAGGAGGACCAACCCATATGAGCGTTCGCAATCTGGCCATTCTCACCGACGTCACGCTGTGTACCGGCTGTGAAAGCTGCGTGGTGGCGTGCCAGCAGGCGAATGGCCTTCCTGCCGAGAAGCCCTGGCGTTGGGTGAAGCAGATCGACGATCTTTCATCCGCCCGGTGGACCACGATTCGCGCGGTTCCGCAGGACGACTGCACCCGCTACGTGCGTCGTCAGTGCCGCCACTGCCTTGATCCGGAATGTGTCTCGGTTTGCATCGTCGGCGCCTTGAAGAAGACGCCGGAAGGACCGGTGACCTACGACCGGGATATCTGCATCGGCTGCCGCTACTGTCTCATCGCCTGCCCATGGGAGATTCCCCGTTACAGCTGGGAGGACACGGTGCCCTACGTGCAGAAGTGCGATTTCTGTTACAGCCGGGTCGTGGACGGCGAGGTGCCGGCCTGCGTCGAAGCATGTCCGACTCAGGCCACGATCTTCGGTGATCGCGACGAGTTGCTCGCCGAGGCTCATCGGCGAATCGCGGCCGAGCCCGACAAGTACGTCGACAAGGTATGGGGCGAGACCGAGGTGGGCGGCACCTCGGTGCTCTACATCTCCGACGTGGACCTCAACCTCACGGATCTCGAGGTGGGCATCTCGAGCGAGGAGCCGATGCCCCACCGCACCACCAAGATCCTGCACAAGATGCCGACCGTCTTCGTCGGCATGGCCGCCCTCATGGGGGGTGTGCACTGGGTCATCAGGCGTCGCCAGGAGCTGATGACCGGTGCGGCCGCCACGGCGAAAACCGGACCGACCGACGGCACCACTGGGAGCTCCGAGAACGAGGAGAGCCCGGCCGAGGAGAACAACGCATGAAGCTGCGCTTTACCAAGACCATTCTGTGGTTGGTTGCCGGGCTGGCGCCTGCCGTTCTCGTCATGCGGGTGATCCACGGACCGGGCTCGGTCACAGCGTTGACCGACATTATTCCCTGGGGCTTGTGGAAGGGCGGTGGAGTGGTAGCCCTGGTGGCCATCGGCGGTGCCGGTTTCACGGTCGCGATGCTCGTCTACATCTTCAATTGCCAGCTCTTCAAGCCGGTGGTGCGAGGCGCGGTGCTGCTTGCATTGCTGTGTTACAGCAGCGTCGGGCTTGGACTCACCGTGGACATCGGCATCTGGTGGCGCATCGTCTTCCCCGTCTGGCACTGGCAGCTGCATTCGGTGCTCTTCGAGGTGGCCTGGTGCATCATGCTCTACCTTGTGGTCCTGAGCCTCGAGTTCAGCCACACCGTTCTCGCCCGGATCGGTTGGCAGCGGATGTTGTCGGCGATCGAAAAACTGACCATGGTTATCGTCATCGCCGGCATCTCCCTGTCCACCCTTCACCAATCGTCTCTGGGTACGCTCTTCCTGGCTACGCCCTTCCGGCTGCACCCCCTGTGGCACACCGATTTTCTGCCGCTGCTGTTCTTCATTTCGGCGATCGGCATCGGGTGCCTGACCATCTCGGTGGCCACCCTCTTTGTTCACTGGCTGTACGAGAAGGCAGCGCCCATGCGGGCAGTCTCGGGACTGGGCGCCATCTGCGCGGTGACCATGACCTTGTACGGTATCCTGCGATTCGCGGACATCATCGCCTCCGGCAAGGCCGGGCTGCTCGTCAATCCGTCGTGGGACGCGGTCAACTTCTGGTTCGAGATCCTGCTCAGCGTGGTGATTCCAGTGGCGCTGCTGTCGCAGAAGCGTTTCCGAGTCTCGCCGGCGGCCATGTTCTGGATCGGTGTGACCGCCACCGTGGGTCTCACACTCAATCGGGTCAACGTTTCGGGCTTGGCCACGCTGAGCCTCACCCACGCCACCTACATGCCTTCGTGGACCGAATGGGCGGTCTCGGCCGGCATCCTGGCTGCCGCCGGGCTGATCTTCCTCTTCTGCGTCGAGAACCTGGGCCTCTATGCGTCCATCGGCGCCGAGGACGTGAAGAGGGCGCGCGCGGCCGGCTCCCTCGACCCGGCGGACTGGCGGACAACCTTCTTCAGTGCTCACCGCCACGGCGAGGCCCGCCTCTACTCACTGGTCTTCGTGGCGGCGATTGCCGGGTCCTTCGCAGGCCTTTCCGACGACGCGGTCTTCGGAGTAGAACCGGTGGCCACCAGCACTTCGAGCCCGCGCCGGGTGCAGGTGGTGAAACGCGACAACGGGTGCTCTGCGCCATTCACCGTGGCGCTCAGAGATGATGTGGCGGCGCACTCTGGCGCTGCGACCTCCATGGCACTGATGGTCGACGGCAACCGCAACGGCAGGTATGTGCTTTTTGATCACGAGGCGCATGAGACACGAGTTGAAGGCGGCAGCAACGGGTGTGCGCGCTGCCACCACATGAACAGACCGCTCGACTCGGCCACCAGCTGCTTCGAGTGCCACCGCGATGAGTACCTTGCGGTTGACCTCTTCGACCACCAGATCCACGAAATCCACACCGGCGGCAACCACGGCTGTATCAGGTGCCACCCCGGAGCGGGTTCGCCGCGGACTCGGGCCAATACCCCGGAGTGCACGAGCTGTCACCCCAACATGAGGCCAGGGAATACCCGGGTTCAGGTGGCCGATGCCGGCAAGAGGGACCGGCCGTCGGGATACATGCAGGCCATGCACGGCTTGTGCATCGAGTGTCATCGGGAACGAAAAGCAACGCTTCCGGTCGAGCGCCAGGGCATCGACCAGTGCGCCGGCTGCCATGGAGATCTACCTGCGATCTCCGGAGCAGTGTGGCAGAGCTGGCTATGAGCCGGGGGGCTTTTCTCATTGCAGATGCCGAGGGGAGGTGATCCGATGTTCGGCGAAAGCGGCATGAGCAGTGTCGAGACGATGCCGCCGGAGGTCCAGCGCTGGGTCGGCTGGCAGCTCTTCGAGCAGGTGCCGGCAAACATCATCGTCATCGACCGTGACTATGAGGTCATAGCCGCCAACAGCCGTTTTGTCGACACATTCGGCGATGCGGTCGGTAAGCCCTGCTTCGAGGCATACAAACGTCGCGACTCCGTGTGTCAAAACTGCATGGCTGCGGCCACCTTCCGCGACGGCAAGGCGCACACTACCGACGAGACCGGGATCGACAAGGATGGTCGACCGGCCCACTACGTAGTGCACCTGGCGCCGGTATTCAACGTGATCGGTGAGGTGGCCTACATCATCGAGATGTCCTACGACGTGACCGAGACAACCCACCTGCGGGGGCGTTTCGACCTGCTCTTCGAGCGCGTGCCGTGTTACGTGGCGGTCATCGATCGCGATCTGCAGATCGTGCGCTTCAATCAGCTCGCCCGGAGAACCTTCGGCGATCCCCGCGGCCGGCCGTGCTACGAGGTCTTCAAGGGCCGCGACGAGCGCTGCCGGGAGTGCCCCACCAGATTGACCTTTGACGACGGTGACACTCACTCGGCCAAGCAGCGCGGCCTCGACAAGGACGGCGAACCCAGGTCGTACGTTGTTTCCACCGCGCCGTTGAGCAACGACGGCGGAGACGTGGAGCACGTGATCGAGATGTCCATGGACGTGACCGAGATCGAGGACCTTTCGGAGGAACTCGCACGACAGGGACGCCTGTCCAACATCATCACCGACTCGGCGCTGGATGCCCTGGTGGCCTGCGACGCCTCAGGTCTGATCAACGTCTTCAACCCCGCTGCCGAGCGTCTTTTCGGGACGACCGCGGAGCAGGTGCTCGGGCGCCGGGGGATTCGCGAGATCCTACCGGCCGAGGTTGTGGACGCGGCGATCGAGAACGAGGAGGACCTTCGGCTGCCGGAGACCACCATCGAAGGAGGAGGTGGAGAGAAGATCCCGGTGCGCATTTCCGCCACCTCCCTGCGTGACAAAGATCAATTCATCGGCATCTCTGTTTTTCTTCACGACCGTACCGAGCACAAGAGCATCGAAAAGGAAAACCTCGACAATGCGCGCTTCGCCGCGGTGGGGCAGACGGTGTCGCAGCTGGCCCACGGGATCAAGAACATCCTCACCGGTCTTCAGGGCGGCATGTACCGGGTGAAGACGGGTATGAAACAGGGATCCACGGAAAGAATCGAGAAGGGCTGGGACGCCCTGGAGCGCAACGTGGACCGCATCACCGAGTTGGTCAAGGGCTTCCTCAGTTTGAGCAAGGGGCACGTGCCCGACGTTCGGCCCACCGACCCCTGCACGATCGCCACCGACGTCTACGAGCTCTTCAAGGACTCCGCGGAGGAAAGCGGTGTGCATCTCGAGCTGCAGGCTCCGCCGCAGCTTCCACCGGCCAACCTCGACGCCGAGGACATGCGAGTCTGCATCGAGAATCTGGTTTCCAACGCCATGGATGCGTGCCAGGTGGCGGACAACGAGGAGCTCACGGTCACCATCCGGGTTCTCGAGCGAGACGGGGTGATCAGCTATGAGGTGGCCGACACCGGTTGCGGCATGGACTACGAGGTCAAGCGCAAGGTCTTCACGACCTTTTTTTCCACAAAGGGTCTTGGCGGTACCGGCCTCGGGTTACTGGTGACCCGCAAGATCGTGCACGAGCACGGCGGAAGAATCGAGGTTGAGTCAACGCCCGGTCAGGGGTCGGTCTTCCGCATCGATCTTCCACGCGAGCGGTTGCCGGCTATCGGCGTCGAGGGTACCGACTCCGAGAGTGACTCTGGAGAGGAGGAGACACGATGACAGAGGGTGCCGAACACAAGACCGTTCTGGTGGTCGACGA
>JARFRM010000274.1 GCA_029287235.1 Thermoanaerobaculales bacterium | reverse complement strand
GTTGGATCAGGGATCGGTCCTCAATTTCGAGGACGACCTCGACCTCGGAGACCGGCAGTCAATCCCGTCACTCGACTTCGAATGGCAGATCGCGAAACGCCATCGCCTGGCCGCCCGCTGGCAGAACCTCAGCCGGGACTCGACCTCTCAGGCCCTGACCGAGATCGAGTGGGGCGACGAGGTCATTCCCATCGACGCCGGTATCAGCTTGAACTTCGACACCACGCAGCTCTTTGTCGACTACACCTTCTATCCGTGGGTGAAGGAGCGGTGGGCGCTTGGCTTCGGGCTCGGTCTCAGATACCTCGATCTGACATCCACTCTCAGTTGGACCCTCGAGGGTGGCCAGGTCATCGAAGGGAGCCAACGAGCGGATGTGGCCGTGCCGCTGCCGTACCTCAACCTCGAGTACCGGCGATTGCTGACCGAACACTGGCGGATGATCCTCACCGGCGGCTGGTTGGGGATCACCATCGGCGACAACAGCGGCAGCCAGTGGGTCGGCCGCCTCGGGATCGAGTATCTCCTCGGCAAGCGCTGGTCCGTCGGCGGTTCGTTCAACATCGCCACCATCGATATCGATGCAGACGACATCGGCGGCGACGACGACATCGGGACGCTCAATCTCTCCGTCGATATGGATATCTGGGACTTCAGCATCTTCGGCCGAGTGAGGTTTTAAAGAGGACCGCTCGTTTCTCGTATCCCACATCCTGCTAGGATGATCCAGAATCGACTATCGGGGGTGGGTGAGTGCGTGGATCGAGATCGGATGATTGTGGCCCTGAGTCTGAGCGTTCGACCGCCGGGCCCCTCGAGAGCCGTCTCGAATTCGAAACCCTGATCGCCGATCTCTCATCCAAGTTCATCAACCTGCCTCCCGGTGAGGTGGACCACGAGATCGAAGATGCGCTGCGACGTGTCTGCGAGCTGATTGGGATCGATTTCGCGGTGCTCTGGCAGTGGTCGGTTGATGCCCCGGATGTCATTGCGCCAACCCACTTCTTCCCGGCCCAGGAAGCTCAGCCGGCTCCCGAGCCCCTGCACCAGGATCAATACCCCTGGTATGCAGAGCAGATGAAGGCCGGCCGAGTGATTGCTGTAGCTTCATTGGATGAACTCCCCGTGAAAGCCGCCGTCGATCGGGAGCACGGCCATCTCAGCGGTATCAAGTCAAACCTGTGCCTGCCGCTTTCGGTGGGAGGCGGACCACCGGTCGGTTGCCTGGCACTCAACACTCTGCGAGCGGAACGCGACTGGCCGGATGACGTCGTCAAGCGTTTGCAGCTCGTGGCACAGGTCTTTGCCAACGCCCTCGCCCGGAGTCGTCACGAGCTGAGATTGCAGGAGAGCGAGGAACGTCTCGCCCTTGCGGTGGATTCGGCCGGCGCCGGGGTCTGGAGCCTGGACTTCACGACGGGTTCGTTCTGGGCCACCGATCGGGGTCGCGAGATCTTCGGCTATGCGCCGGACGAGGTCATCAGCCTCGAGCGATTCGAGGCGTCAGTCCATCCCGATGATCGGGACCTCATTCGGGGCGCCATCCGGAGGGCGGTACAGTTCGGCGAATCCGTCAATCTGGAGTACCGCATTTTCGCTGAGGGCGAACGCGGTGTGCGCTGGATCGCCTCCCGAGGACGGCCCCGGGTCGCCGCCGACGGCAAGGTTGAGCGCCTGATGGGCGTTTCCATCGACATCAGCGAACGCAAGCTCGCGGACGAAGCGTTTCGAACGAGTGAGGCCCGCCTGGCAGCCGGCGCCGACCTCGCCGGTCTCGCGTTCTACGAGGTGGATTTCGGCGAAGGCGCCATGTACGCCGATGACCGGATTCGAGACCTCTGCGGCGTCCCCCTTGACCTGGAGCAGGACCTCCAAGTCCTGGAGTTTTGGTTGGAGCATCTGCACCCCGACGATCGTCGGTATGTATTGGACCTGCGCGATCAGCTGCACGACGGCAGAGTGGACCGCCTCTCCTTGGAGTATCGCTACCTTCATCCAGACCGGGGAGAGATGTGGATGCATCACCTGGCAGGCGCCAGGGCGCGTGACGATACCGGACGTGCGACCCGCACCTTCGGCGTCTTCCGCGACATTACCGAGCGCAAACGTGTCGAAGACGAGCTCCGCGATCTGAGCCGACGCCTGATCCGGGCCCATGAGGAGGAACGCGCCATGCTCGCGCGTGAGCTCCACGACGACGTGACCCAGCGGCTCGCCGTCCTGGCCATCGATGCCGGTCGAGCCGAGGCGGCGTCGTCTGGCGGCCCCCACGAGGCGGCCTTGCGATCGGTTCGCGAGGGACTCGTGCGGATCAGCGAGGACATTCACTCGCTGGCGTACCAGCTCCACCCTTCGGTCTTGGAAGAGCTCGGTCTCGTCGAGGCGTTGCGGGCGGAGTGCGACCGGCGGGCTCGCCAGGGGGCGATGGCGCTTTCGGTCGCTCTCGACCCGTTGTCGGCCGGCCCGGGGAAGGACGCGGCGATCTGCCTTTTCCGCGTGGCGCAGGAGGCGTTGAACAACGTGATCCGGCACGCCGGTGCGAGCTCTGCAAGCGTCACCCTCAAGGGGATGGATGGTGGGTTGCTCCTCGCCGTGGCTGATGATGGCATCGGTTTCGATCCGAAGAAACCGGGACGAAAAAGGAGCCTCGGCCTGGCGAGCATGCGCGAGCGGGTGGAGCTCGTGAACGGCACCCTCGACATCGAGAGCAAGCCCGGCAAGGGAACCGAGATTATCGCCTGGATCCCCTTGGAAGTTGAGTCACGGTGATGATGAAAAACCGTCCTCGCGTCCTCCTCGCCGACGACCACCTGTTGGTGGCCGAGGCGTTGAAGAGCCTGCTCGAACCCGAGTTCGACCTCGTCGGCGTCGTCGAGGACGGGCGCGCACTGCTCGAGGAGGCCGAAAAGCTCCGGCCGGACGTCATCGTCGCCGACATCACCATGCCCAGCCTCAACGGTATCGACGCTCTCATCCGACTGCGGCAGAATGGGGATGTAACGCCGGTGGTCTTTCTCACCATGCACCGGGATGCGACGTTCGCGCGGCGCGCCCTCGATGCTGGCGCGTCAGGTTTCGTCCTCAAGCACTCGGCCTCGGTCGAATTGGTCGCCGCTATTCGAGCCGCTCTGGAAGGGAAGACCTACCTGACCCCGCAGCTCGCGGGAGAGGTCCTGGAGGCCATGAAGGAGGGACCCGAGCAGGCCGGCGACCCGGTCGCGTCCCTGACGCCGCGGCAGCGCGAAGTGCTTCAGCTGCTGGCAGAGGGACGCTCGGCAAAGGAGATCGCTTCGAACCTCGACATTTCGACCCGGACTGTGGAGTTTCACAAGTACCAGATGATGGAGGCCCTCGAC
Source organism: Thermoanaerobaculales bacterium (assembly GCA_029287235.1). Taxonomy (GTDB): domain Bacteria; phylum Acidobacteriota; class Thermoanaerobaculia; order Thermoanaerobaculales; family Sulfomarinibacteraceae; genus JAHECW01. Next base: position 1,427 of record JARFRM010000274.1, on the reverse strand, counting down.
ATCCACACCAACGCCGAGCTGATCCACTTCGCCATCAAGCACGGCCTGGTCGAGCTGTAGCGTGCCTCGGGTCTCAAACGAAGGATTCGTTCGTCACGTGCATGCGAACCACGGCCTGATCCAATGGCCGCGACGCTGGTAGCTTTCGCTTCCGCCGTAGACGAGGGCGCCCCACGGATCCCCGGACAGCTCGAGGTAGGTGTCCAGTCCCTTCAAGAAGGAACCGGAGACCGTCTCAGAGGACTTGATCTCGATGGGGATGCGCCGGTTCCCGGCATCGACCACGAGATCGACCTCTCGGCCGTTCGAGTCGCGCCAGAAGTAGAGCGGTGGGCGTTGACCGTGGTGCAGGTAGAGCTTGCGGAATTCTCCGACGACGAATGTCTCGAAGATCGGGCCCCGGAGAGGGTGGTTTCTGAGGTCGTCCGGACCACGGATGCCGAGGAGTCGGCACAATAGCCCTGTGTCGGTGAAGTACATCTTGGGGCTTTTCACGAGACGGCGCGAGAAGTTCTCGAAGTGGGGTGTCAAGGTATCGACCACGTAGCTCGCCTGCAGGATGGAAATCCAGCGGCGCGCCGTGGTTTGATCGATGCCTGCATCGGCCCCGAGGGATGACAGGTTGACCAGCTGTCCTGATCGGCCGGCGCACAGCCCGAGAAAGCGGAGAAACAAATCGAGGTCGCCGATGTTCGAGATCGTCCTGACATCACGTTCGACATACGTTCTGACATAGCCGTCGAGCCAGGTTGAAGGCTCGAGATCCCGGTCGTAAATGGCCGGAAACGTCCCTGCGAAGAGTAGATTGTCGAGCCCATGCGGACTGTTCCCTTGCTCGACAAATCGGCCGCCCTCGAAATCCGCCGGTGAAAGTGCTGGTCGCCGGCAGAGTTCCGCCATCGAAAACGGGAGCAGCTCGAGGATGGCGGCCCGCCCTGCGAGCGACTGGCTGATTTTCTCCAACAACAGAAAGTGCTGGGAGCCGGTGAGGATCAGCGGCCCCCCGCGGCGTTCGTCGACGAATCCCTGGATGGCGGAGAACAAATCCGGCGCTCGCTGCACCTCGTCGAGGATTGCCCCACGGGGTCCTTCAAGGCGATGCAAGAAACCCCGTGGGTCCTCCCGAGCCTCCTCTCGAGTCTGAAGATCTTCGAGAGAGAGGTACTTGAAACTGGCGAAAGTCGCCCTCGCCAAGGTCGTCTTCCCGGACTGACGGGGTCCGGTGAGATAGACCACCGGGTAATCTCCGGCGAGTTGCTGCAACCGTACTTCAAGAGTTCTGGGAATCACTGTTTAAGAGTAGAGGAAGAACGAAGTTATGTCAAATGAGGATTCAATCCTTGATATTCATAAAACGAGACCACCGAGAACGGTGCTCGATCCTCGTATTTCCCCAGGGTCCTACCTCGTAAGTTTGCGAGGTCACA
>JARFRM010000201.1 GCA_029287235.1 Thermoanaerobaculales bacterium | reverse complement strand
GCCGCTGCCCCGGTCGCAGTAGTTCGGGATCGGGAGCTACTCAGCCGCCCGTACCTCAGCCGGAAACGCACCGGTCTCGTAGTACTCCTCGAGCAGCGCATCCTTCTCGTAGAAGCGATCCAAGAGCCACTGCTTGAGCTCGGCCTCGATCTTTGGCAGCTCATCGGACGGAAAACGTCGAACGTGGACGTGGATCTGCTTCACCCGGCCGGTGATGAACTGCCACAGCGAGGGGACGCCTTCGACATAGCCGATGGTGAAGTCGTAGACCGCGTTGAGGTGTCCTCCGAGGCCTTCGACGGAGGCGACGAATCCTTTGGTCCGCGGGATGAGGACGTGGCGGGTCGGTTCGATCCCCCGGTCGACCGCCCACTCGGCGCTGGCGCGGATCTTGGCCTCGGTGGCGCGGGTGCCCTCGACAAAGCTGACAAGCCACATGGGGATCCGTTCGTTGACCAGGGTCGCGAAGGTGGCGTTGATCTTTTCGCGATCGGCAGACCAGTCGCGCTTGAGGAACGGGCAGTTGAGGAACTGCATCCCCCAGCCGACACCGGGAACCCATTTGAGGGCGTTCTTGACGAAGAACTTGAGATCGCCGAGCCGACCTTTGCCGCGGGCCAGCGCCATGATGGTGGTGATGTCCGGCATCTGCTGGTGGTTGGAGACCACCAGGACGTTCTCATCGGTGGGGAGGTCCTTGCCTGAGACGATGATCTTCGTGCCATTGAACCTCTCGGCGAAGACGACGCAGCCGCCCCACCAGAAGTTCGCGCACCACCGGTTGAAACGGCGGAAGGTACTTGGGGAAACGGGTTTGATCACGAGGGAAAGGGTTTGACTGAGATTGAGGACGATGAGGACGGCGAACCAGAACGCCACCGGGATCGACACCCGGAGGTTCCGCCAAAAACGTATGGCAAGAGTCTCGTCGTTGCTCAGCGGCGGAAGAGGCATGTCATTTCCTTCTCCAGCAGATCCCGGCATCGCTGCACATCGGCTTTCGAGGTTCCCAGGTTCCCGATGGCGACCCTGAGCGCAATGCCGTCGTCGAGCCTGGTGTGAGAGAGATAGATGTCTCCGGAAGCGTTGACCCGCTCCATGAGCTCCATGTTGAACTCGTCAACGGCCTCGGAATCCTCCACCTCCGGTGGCACGGCGCGGAAGCAGATGACCGAGAACGGGGTCGGCGCCATGCGCTCGAAATCTTGGTGGGCATCGATCCAGCCGGCGAACTCGCGCGCGAGGTTTATGTGGTGACGCAGCCGGGCCCGAATGCCCTCGGCGCCGAAACAGCGCATGACCCACCACAGCTTGAGGGCGCGAAAGCGGCGGCCGAGTTGGATGCCGTAGTCCATGAGATCCACCACCTGACCGGTGACCGGGGTCGTCAGATACTCGGGTACCAGCGAAAAGGCGCGTCGGAAGATTTCGGGGTGACGGGTGTAGAGCGCCGAGGCGTCGAAGGAGGTGAAGAGCCACTTGTGCGGGTTGAAGACCAGGCTGTCGACGTTTTCGGCTCCGTCGAAGATCCACTGATGCTCCGGGCAAATGGCTGCCGATCCGGCGTAGGCGGCATCGACGTGGAACCAGAGCCCCTCGCGTCGGCAGATTTCTCCGATGGCGGCCACTGGGTCCACCGAGGTGGTGGAGGTGGTGCCGACGGTGGCGACGACGGCCAGGGGGCGTGTGCCGCTGGCGCGGTCTTCGGCGATGGCGGTTTCGAGCGCCGCGACATCCATCCTGTAATCGTCATCGTGCGCGATGCCGCGAAATCCGTCGAGTCCGAGACCGAGAGTGACGCACGCCTTGGCTATGGACGAGTGGGCCTGATCCGAGGCGTAGACGCGGAAGGGCTTCAGATCGGCACGGCCGGCCATCCCGAGGCGTCGGACCTCAGGGTCGGCCGCCTCGCGGGCGGCGGCGAGGGAGAGCATGGAGGAGACCGACGCGGTGTCGCAGAGAAAACCGAAGAGCTCACCGGGAAGCCCCATGCCGTCCCGCAGCCAGTCGAGGACGCTGAGTTCGAGTTCGGTGCACGAGGGACAGGTGCGCCACAGCATCCCGTTGACGTTGAGCGCGCTGGACATGAGGTCGCCGAGGATTCCCGGACCGGAACCGGTGATCCCGAAGTAGGCCATAAAGCCGGGGTGGTTCCAGTGGGTGACACCGGGAAGGATGATGTTTTGGAAATCCTGCCAGACCGCTTCGGGATCCTCGGCCTGTTCGGGCATGGCGGTGGGGAGCTGTCCGCTGATCTCGCCGGGCTCGACCTGCGCCAGCACCGGCATCTCGCGTGCCCCGCCATCGAGATACTCGGCGATCCAATCCACCATTCGGTGGCCTTCGCGGCGGAAGAGATCGGCGTCCCATTGACCGTTGTCGCCCATGGCAACCTCCGGAACACACCATACGCGTCCCGGTTCGTACCGTCACCCCGCGATCAGGGCTCGACGATGCTCCACGACGAGGTGCCGCCGGACTCGAAGCCGTCGGAAAAGACCCATCCGGGCTCGGCGCCGGTGAGGGCGGCGAGGGCGCCGACATTCATCTTGAGGATTTCCTCGGCCATGGCGATGGTGAGATTCGCCGGGAGATCGGTGGTGCGATGATAGTCGGGGTATTGACTCCAGTCGTTCTCGATGGTCAGCAGCGCCGGAATCCCGGCGTCGAGATAGGGGACGTGGTCCGATCCCCAGGCGAAGAGCGACGTGACGATTCTGAGTTGGGTGTACTCGGCGGCGGCGTCGACAAAGGGATCGAGGAGAGATTGGGCGAAGGACTCGGTTTCCAGCAGACAGTCGAGATCGGCGTCGGCCGTGTATCCGATCATGTCCATGTCGAGCATCGCCCGGACCTTGTCGAGATCGCCGACCGTCAGGAGGTCGGCAACGTGCGCCTCGGATCCGTGGAGCCCCTGTTCTTCCCCGGAGTAACAGATGAAGAGCACGGTCGCCCGCGGTCGATGCGCGGTGAAGATCCGGGCCATTTCGAGAACCCCGGCGCAGCCCGAGGCGTTGTCCTCCGCGCCGGGTGCGGCGACCGAGGGATTCTCCGAGGTGGAGTCGTAGTGGCCGCCGATGACGTACCAATCGTCGACGGCGAGGGTGCCGTCGAGTTTTGCCACCACGTTGTAGGCCGTGGTGCCCGCAACCGAGAAGCTCGGTATGGTCACCGTCAGGTCCGGAAGCGCCTGGAATCGGGTCACCAACCAATCCCGGGCGTTCAAGTTGTCCGGGGAGTGGGTGTGGCGATTGTATGAGGCGAGGGTGACGACATCGCCGAACCAGCGGTTGCCGTTCACCTCGTCGACGAGGGTCTGAACCTCGGGCAGGAATTCGAAATCCGGCTGTGGCGGTGCGTTGGCCACCTGGCGAAGAACGACGGTATTGCGAGACAGGGGGGTCAG
>JARFRM010000137.1 GCA_029287235.1 Thermoanaerobaculales bacterium | reverse complement strand
TGATCTGTGGGCTGCAGCGATGGTCTCCAGAGCCTCTGCGTTGGCGTTCATCACGGTCAGCCAATCGACCTGGGCGGGGGTGTTGGCGCAGGGGGAGACGACGACGCTCGAGATCTCGCGGTCGTCGAGAGCGGCGACGGTGGCGTCCATCGGGACTCCCTCCCACAGCATCCCCCGCGCGGCATCGTGGTCGAGGATGTGACCGCGTTCGGACGACATCTTCCCGTCGGGCTCCACGTCGGGCTCCCCGTGGATCTCGTGACCGGGCAAGTGGTCGCGATGGATGAAGTACTGATAGACGGGGTGGGAGAAGAGCAGTGGTTCTTCCCCGATGCTCTCTGCCGCCGCGGCGAAACGGGCATCCAGCGCCGTCAGATCGTCCTCGAGGGCAACCAGTCGCTCCGCAATGCCGGCGTCTGATTCCGGGAGGCGAGATCGGAGCGCCGCCGCCACCGCGCGAGCCTGTTCGATCGCCAGGGTCGGGTCGAGCCAGGTGGTGAACGCCCATCCCTGGTGCTCGTGCTCGCCCTCGGGGCCGTGGCTGTGGGTAACCGTACCGCTGAGCTCGAGCAATCGATCAGCAGCATTTGCGGTGGTGTCAACGAGCCTTGAAGAGGGAAGGGTTGCACGTTCGACCCACTTGGCGTATCCCGCGCCGTTGAGCAGGATGAGGTCGGCGTTCTGGTACGCCGCAATGGTCTCGGCATCGGGTGACCAGAAGGCAGGATCCTCATCGGGCGGTGCCGGGAAGACCACCTCGACTTCGGCGCCTCCGAGGCGTTCGGCGAAATAAGCGAGGGGATAGCTCACGGTGTAGACGAGCAGACGATCGGGAGCTTCCTCGGCGATCGGTGCTGTCGGTTCGGGTCCGTTCCCGCCGCAGGCCGCAATGATGAGCAGAAGAATGAAGGCGAACGAGGATGCGAGACGCATGGCTGGTCTCCTTTGGGTCATTGAAGCAGCAGTACCCGCACCACGGCGGGCGCGAAACGCGCGGTGAGCAAGGTCAAAATCCCGGCCAGGACAATGCTCATTCCGATCACCACGGCGACCTCGGTGACGAGTACGCCGGCGACCCGGAGTCTCGAGCCGCCGATTCGGGCCATGGTCTCGATCTCGCGCTGGCGCAGCCGCAGCGAGAGGATGAAGACCAGCGAGGCGGTGGCGAGAGCCGCGAAGCCGACGAGCAGCATCCCGGCGACGACGAAGTTCTGGACGGTGAAGATGGTGCCGAGGAGTTCGTCGATGACGGTGGTCGGCTTGAGGATCTGCATGGGCTCGTCGGGGGCTTCGTAACGCCCCATGAGGATGGTCCCCGACTTCTGATCGTGCGGCACCGCGATCACCGCCGAGATGGGGTAGTCGTCCAACGAGCCGTGGAAGTGGAAGGAATCGATGTTGTCGGGGGTGATCTCCGTGTATTGGACGACGGAGGCGTTGGCGATGATGGTGTCGCCCTCACGGGCGAGCACCCCCGGCGCCGCCTCGGGCGCGGCCATGTCCTGGTGGCCGTGGACCAGGCCCTGGACGATCCACGCGGTCTTGAGATCGACAAAGACGGCCTCGTCATCGGCGGTGAAGGTGGGTTCAAGCACGCCGACCACGTGCATTTTGAGGGGATAGACCCCGGCGATGTCGAAGACACTCTCGGGTGAGGAGACCACCGACCCACCGACGCCGGCCTCGAGGATCTCGGCGGCGCGGGATCCGAGGACGCACTCACCGAGCATGGTCATGTTGCGGCCCTCGGCAAAACGCAGAGAGCGGAAATCGAAATAGTCGAGGGTCGTGCCGACGATGGGCTGTGATCTTGCTTTGAACCGGACGTAAAGCGGGATGGAGGTCGCATAGTTGGTGGCGGCGATCCGAGACGCCTCGGCGTGGGTTGTCAGCTCAGGGGTGTCGGCCGAAAAATAGAGCGAACTCAGCGCCAGCTCCAGCGGACTCCCCTTCGCCCCCACCAACAACGGAGTCGCCTCCGCCCGCGAGGTCAACTCGGTAGCGCTCTGGGTCACCAGTACCCGCAGCGCAACGGGGAGATACACGATCAGCATGATCGAACCCACCAGCACCACTGTCTTCACCCGGTTGTGCGCCAGGTACCGCCATGCCAGGAACAGGACGTCTCTCATCGCATCAGCCAACAGATCACACGGATAGACACAGATTTCATCGCACCATCGCAGGTTGCCCGCAGATCACGCAGATTGACGCAGATTCCATCGCAGATCATGAGGAATCGACCTCGAGTGCTTCATCGAGCTGGTGCTTTGAAACGACTTCGGCATTTTCTGACTCATCGAAGGGAGGGCGCAGCCTTCCACGACCCTGGTTGACGATTCGAACGTACTCGAGTTTGGGATAGTGACCAAAATTGACAAGCAAACCGACTTGGAGGCTGGATGCGTTGAGATAGTTCAGTGTTTGGGCACGGTGTTCGCTGGTGAGTCGCGAAACTGCCTTGATCTCGACAAGAACAGAATTAAAACAGGAGAAATCCGGCTGGTACTTTTTTTGAAGCCGTGATCCCTTGTAATCAAGATCCAAAACCGGTTGGCTTGCGAAGGGAATGCGTTGGGCCTTGAGTTCGATTTCAAGGCATTCTTGATAGACAGGCTCGAGAAAGCCACATCCCATTTCGTTGTAGACCTCGAAGCACGCCCCGAGTATTCGGTAGGTCTCGTCCTGGAAGGGGTACTGTTCAGTCATCTTCCCGTCCGATTCTCAGGGCCCCCTGCGATGGGTATAAATTGCAATGGATCCATGCGACGTCATCTGCGTCAATCTGCGTGATCTGCGGGCAAGCTGTCCGGCTTTGCAGGTCCGTCATCGAGGGAGGGGAGTTAGTCGTTTGTCCCCCTGCCTGTTGGTGCCCTGCGATGTGCGATGGGTTTAGATTGCGATGGATCCATGCGATGTAATCCGTGTTCATCCGTGTGATCTGTAGGCTGACTTGGGATGTTGCGACGTCATCTGCGTCAATCTGCGTGATCTGCGGGAAAAATGTCCGACTTTGCAGGTCCGTCATCGAGGGAGGGGAGTTAGTCATTTGTCCCTCTGCTCGTCGTTGATCTGCGATGTGCGATGGCTATCTGAGTTCATCCGTGTGATCTGTGGGCTGACCTGCGATGCTGCGATGGAATCAGCGTTGATCTGCGGTTTCTCCGTGCGATGGACGAGTTCGGTGACGTCGATACTGCGGTCGAACTTCGGCAGGAGATCGTGATCGTGGGTGACCGTGACGAGGGTGGCGCCCGTGGCGTCGGCGGCTTCGAGGAGGATGTCGAGGACGCGCTGCGTGTTGTTGGGATCGAGGTTTCCGGTGGGTTCGTCGGCCAGGAGAAGGACCGGCTCGGCGACGAGGGCTCGGCAGACCGCGACGCGCTGCTTCTCGCCGTGGGACAGCCGGGTCGAGAGCCGGTGGGTCTTGTCGCCGAGACCGACCTGACCGGCGAGTTCGATCGCCCGGGACCGGACCTCCCCGTCGAGCCTCAGCGACCCGTTGATCCGGTAGGGCAGCAGGATGTTGTCGAGCACCGTCAGATACTCGAGCAGCTCGAACTCCTGAAAAACCATCCCGATCCGCCGGATCCGAAAATCCCGCCGCGCCCCGTCGTCGAGACCGGTGACCTCGACGCCATCGGTCGTGACGGTCCCCGTCTGCGGCAGGCGGATCCCCGCCATGAGGTGCAGGAGCGTGGTCTTGCCCGAGCCCGACGGCCCGATTACGGCCACCTTCTCGCCCGTGGACACATCGAGATTGGGCACATCGAGCTCGAACTCACCACCGGGATAGCTGAATCGCAGATCACTGACCGAGATCATCGGCGAATTGGACACACCTTTCAGCCGGAAAGCTTAACACCACCAGCGTTTCCGGTGTGATTGCCGTCGAACAGCGCGATGAGTCCGTCGACGTTCTCGTCGCCGTACTCGATCCAGTACTGGGCTTCGAGGTCGTCGGCCTTCCGAAGCGCCTCCTGGCCGGAGGGTCCCGAGCGGCGCACCATCGCAGGAAGCCCACAGATCACACAGATGGACACGGATGACATCGCAGAATGCCCGCAGATCACACGGATAGACACAGATTTCATCGCAGCATCGCAGGTTGCCCGCAGATCACGCAGATGACATCGCAGTGTTTTCTGGAATCACCCTCAACGAACTGGGCGGGTTCGTTCTGTCTGATGATATTCGTCTTCTTGACTCATCGCTGGGTGGGGACAGCTTTCTCCAACGCTCTCCGGATTCCAGCCGTCACCCTTCTTTCCGTCCAACCCTGACGGTTGGTTGAGATGGGTTTGGAATGAGATGGATCCGTGCGATGGAATCTGTGTCTATCGGTGTGATCTGTGGGCTACTGCGATGGTGCGATGGCTATCTGCGTCTATCTGTGTGATCTGCGGGCAGTCCTTGCGATGGTGAGATGGACGCTATCAGCGTTGATCTGTGGGCAGCGACGATGCGATGATCCGCTATCCAGCATCCAGCATCCGGCTCCGCCGCTGGCTATGCCGTGACAAGTCCAGCATCCAGAATCGAGTATCTAGCAACGAGAAACGAGCAACAAGAATCGAGCTATGAGTAACGAGCCGCGAGCAACGAGCAACCAAACGCAACAACGGGCGGGGATCATCCCCGCCCGTTGACTCAGTCTGGTTGCGCGGCTACGAGCAGCCGATGATGGCTCCGCAAGACTCGCACTTGAGGCAGGTGCCGTTTCTCACCAGGGTGAGAGAGCCGCACTCGGGGCAGGGGTCGCCCTCATAGCCCATCCAACGCGCCTGCTGCACGGCGGTGGCGTTGGTGGTCTGGGAGGACGACCGGCTCGCCGATGCGGCCGCAGTTCCACCCGCGCTGAGGGTGGCCTGGTTCCGGTTCTGGCCGACCGCGATCGGGCGGACGTTGGCGTCGTCGGTTTCGTTGCCGGGCGGTTTCTTGTGCTGGTCCTTGCCGGAGCCCACGGCGTCGTGGCGGATGTCCTCGATGGAGACCTGCGCCAGGTCGTCGCGGCCGAGGTAGGTGATGGCGAGCTCGCGGAAGACATAGTCGATGACCGAGGTGGACATTTTGATGCGATCATGGCCGCCGACGATGCCCGACGGCTCGAAGCGGGTGAAAACAAAGGCGTCGACAAATTCATCCAGCGGCACGCCGTACTGGAGGCCGAGGGAGACCGCGATGGCGAAGCAGTTCATCAGCGACCGGAAGGCTGCGCCTTCGCGGTGCATGTCGAGGAAGATCTCACCCACCGAGCCATCTTCATACTCCCCGGTGCGGATGTAGACTTTGTGACCGCCCACGGCCGCCTTCTGGGTGAAGCCTGAGCGGCGCTGGGGGAGGCGCCGTCGCCGCGCCTGGTAGCGGATCACCACCCGTTCGGCGATGGCTTCGGCGACGTGCTGAACGTCCTTGCCGGCGACGGCCTCGGCGAGCTCTTCCTCATCTTCGGTCGAGATGGCGATGGACAGCGGCTGGCTGAGCTTGGATCCGTCACGGTAGAGGGCCACCGCTTTGATCATCTTCTGCCAGGCCAGCGAATAGGCGCGCTTGATGTCGTCGAGACCGGCTTCGGCCGGCATGTTGATGGTCTTTGAGATGGCCCCGGAGATAAATGGTTGGGCCGCCGCCATCATCAGGATGTGGCCGTCGTAGGAGATCGACCGTGTGCCTTGTCTGCCGCACCGATTGGCGCAGTCGAAGACGGCAAGGTGCTTCCTCTCGAGGTGTGGCGCGCCTTCAACCGTCATGGTGCCGCAGGCCCATGTGTTGGCGGTGTCGATGTCGTCGCCGGAGAAGCCGATCCGATCGAGAATGTCGATATTCCAGACGGCGAGCTCTTCGTCGGACATCCCGAGCTTCTTGAGAAATTCCTCGCCGAGGACATGCGGCGCGAAAGCGTTTTGGATGTCGAACGACGTCGGCAGGGCCTTCTCGACGCGGTCGATCGCGTCGTCGTCGAACCCGCGTGCCTTGAGTGCCTGGTGGTCAATGGAAGGGCAACCGTCGAGGGTCCCTCGGCCGACCGCGTAGTGGACGATTTCCTCGATCTCCTCCGCACCGTAGCCGAGCGCTTCGAGAGCCGCGGGGATGCTCTGGTTGATGATCTTGAAGAAACCGCCACCGGCGAGCTTCTTGAACTTGACCAGGGCGAAGTCGGGCTCGATCCCGGTCGTGTCGCAGTCCATGACCAGACCGATGGTCCCGGTGGGTGCGACCACGCTGGCCTGGGCGTTGCGGTAACCGTGCTCGTGGCCGAGTTCAAGGGCGCGGTCCCAGGTCTCCTGGGCTGCCGCCAGGAGATCCGGCGGGGTCAACTCGGCGTCGAGACCCACGGGTTTCACGGTCAGTGCATCGTACATTTCCGCCGGCGCGTTGTAGGCTGCGCGTCGGTGATTGGCGATCACCCGAAGCATGGCGTCGCGGTTGTCGGCGAAGCCCTCGAACGGGCCGAGCTCGGCCGCCATTTCCGCCGAGGTGGTGTAGGCCTCACCGGTCATGATGGCGGTGATGGCGCCGCAGATGTTCCGACCCTTGTCCGAATCGTAGGGGATGCCGAGGCGCATGAGCAGCGAGCCGATGTTGGCGAAACCGAGACCGAGTGTCCGGTAGCGGTAGCTGAGCTCGGCGATTCGGCTCGACGGGAATGAGGCCATGAGCACCGAAATCTCGAGGACCATGGTCCAGAGGCGGACGGTATGCCGGAAACCTTCGATATCGAAAGATCCGTCTTCACGGACGAACTTGACAAGATTGATGGAGGCGAGATTGCACGCGGTGTCATCGAGGAACATGTACTCGGAGCACGGGTTGGAGGCGTTGATTCGACCCGAGTTCGGGCAGGTGTGCCACTCGTTGATGGTGTCGTCGTACTGAAGACCGGGGTCGGCGCACTCCCACGCCGCCATGGTGACATCGTCCCAGAGCTTCGTCGACGAGACCGTTCTGGCGGCCTTGCCATCGGTGCGTTGGATCAGCGACCAGTCACCACCGGCTTCCAAGGTGTCGAAAAATGAGTTTGGCACCCGAACGCTGTTGTTGGCGTTCTGACCGGAAACGGTGAAGTACGCCGATGAGTCCCAATCGGTGTCGTACTCCTCGACCGGGTACTCACGGATACCCTGCGCTGCGAGTTGGAGAACGCGCTGGATCGAACCGTCCGGCACGCCGCGGCGTCGAGCGATACGGATCCGACGGGCCAGAAGGTGGTTCTCCTTCGGATCGACCCGGGCTTCGCCATCATCTGCAATGCATGCCTCGAGGATCGCTTTCAGGTGGCGCTGGTTTGTCCGCGATCCGGCTACCAGGGCTGCAACCTTGCGTTCCTCCACCGCTTTCCAGGAAATGAAGTCTTCGATGTCCGGGTGGTCGAGATCGAGACAGACCATCTTGGCGGCTCTGCGGGTGGTTCCTCCGGATTTGATGGCACCGGCGGCACGGTCCCCGATTTTGAGAAAGGACATGAGACCGGAGGATTTTCCACCACCCGAGAGGGGTTCGCCCTCGCCTCTGAGCTGGGAGAAATTGCTGCCGGTTCCCGAGCCGTATTTGAAGAGGCGGGCTTCGCGAACCCAGAGATCCATGATCCCGCCCTCGTTGACCAGATCATCGGACACCGACTGAATGAAACACGCGTGGGGCTGGGGGTGCTCGTAGGCGTTGGGGGACTGTTTGAGCTCACCGGTGGCCGGGTCGCAGTACTGATGTCCCTGCGGTGGTCCGGTGATGCCGTAGGCCCAGTGGAGGCCGGTGTTGAACCACTGCGGCGAGTTCGGCGCCGTCATCTGGTTGGCGAGCATGTAGCTGAGCTCGTCGAAAAAGGTCTGGGCGTCTTCCTCGCTGTCGAAATATCCGTGCTCACGACCCCAATGGGTCCAGCATCCGGCAAGCCGGTGGAAGACCTGACGAGCGTCCCGTTCGGGGCCGGTGACCGGGTTGCCGTCGTCGTCGATCTGCGGGTCTCCGTCCTCGTCAACCTGCGGCACCCCGGCCTTGCGAAAATATTTCTGGACCAGAACGTCGACCGCGACCTGGGACCAACTCTCGGGAACGCGGACGTCTTCCATCGCGAACACAAGACTGCCGTCGGTATTGCGAATCTCCGTCGATCGCTTGACGAACTCGATGTCTGCGTACGGTCCGGCTCCCGCGTTTGTGAATCGACGCTCTACCTTCATCTGGCCCCCTCGACCTCCCATGCTTTTTGCGATTCGGAGCGTAAAAATTCCCCCAACGTGTACTGGCAACGTCCCGCTCGTCGGGGTTGAATTTTGCCGACTTCGACCACTATATATTGGGTCTTCGTTGATTGTCAACAACAAGATGTTGGGGTTTTTGAACTTTTCTAAGTGATTGAAAAAGGGCGCTTTCTGGATCTGTTCAGAGAGCTTGGTGGTGGCCAAAACCGTTTCTCAGAATAGGCGGGAGATCGGAGAAGCACTCCCTGATCGTGTCAACTATTTGAACAGCGAATGTGACCACGTCTCGCTTGTGGTGTTTTGCATCGATCCTGCGACCGTGCTCTCAATAGCGTTCCCGGATTCGCGGGATAAGATAGTCCGAAAAGGCTCGCTCGAGGTCGTACTGCGGGTCGAGACCCCAGTCGGTTCGGGCCGCGCTGTCATCGACATCTGCAGGCCAGCTGTCGACGATGGCCTGGCGTTTGAGATCCGGCTCAAAACCGATTTCGGCTGTTGGAAAGCCACGTTGGACGAGCTCGGCGATTTCGCCGGCCGAGGGGTTGAAAGCGGCGATGTTGTAGACCGATCTGGTGAGGTGTCCGCGGTCGGTGCGGGCCAGTTGGAGTAGGGCGTCGACCGCGTCGGGCATTGTCATGAAGGGGATGCGGGTGTCGGGCCGAACGAAGCAGGCATAGGGTCTGCCCTGGGCTGCGGCGTGGATCATCTCGGGTGCATAGTCAGAGGTGCCGCCCGAGGGGACGGTGACCGCTGAGATCAGACCCGGGAAACGAATGGAACGGAAGTCGACCTTGCCCGACAGTGTTTCGGCGGCAAGCTGTTTGTAGTGGTCGGCAAAGTACTTCCCGATGTGCTCGCAGTAGAGCTTGTTGCAGCCGTACATGGTTGTCGGTTGATTCCACTCGTGCTCGGAGAGTGAACCTGCCGCGTGCTTGGTCTCGAGATCCGGCAGACCATAGGCGGCGATGGAGCTTGGATAGAGGAAGACCACCGGACGGCCGTGTGATTCGCCCTGGGACTGGGCAAAGTCGAGCAGCTTGAGCGTGCCCTCGACGTTGACCTGGTGACCGGCCAGAGGTGTGAACTCGGCGCGGGTGGACAGCAACGCCGCCAGATGGTAGATCGTCTGGACCTCAAACTCCGCGAGGATCCTTTCGAGGAGATGGATCTCCAGGATCGACCCCAGATATTCACGATCGACCATGTCCCGGTGTTCGCTCGGCAACGGTTGCAGGTCGATGGTGATGATCGACGTGTTGTCGTTCGCCGCCAGGTTCTCGATAAGACCATGGCCGATCTCGCCACTGGCGCCGGTGATGAGGATGACGGGCTTGCGCATGGAGCCTCCGATCCGCTCGATTGCCAAGGAGATTCTACGCCGGTCGCGTGGGAAGTCCATGCAGCGAGCACAGCCGGGCCGCCTACGGCGACCGGGCGGCACTCAATGCAGACAATGTGCGTCGCGCATTGTTTGGAGAGTCATGCTTTCGGATTGAGGAGGCGCCAGGTGATGGCTCGGACACGGTCACGGACGCGGATCGCAATTCCAACCCGGAACGCCGTGGCGGTGTCAAATATGGGAAACGCGAACCGATCGGTGGTTTTTTTCGTAGGTCAATGCTGGGGAGGACATCGCCATGGGCAAGCTCTTGAAGCTGCTGCTGGTCTTGATTGTGGTCGGTGCGGCGGGTGGCGCTATCTATGCCTTCGTTGGAGGCCGAGGCGGCGAGGAGAACGGGCTGACATTGATCGAGGCCGAGCTCGGTGACATCACCGAGAAGGCTCTCGCGGTGGGTCAGATCGAACCGCGCGAACGCTTCCAGGTCAAGTCGAAGATCTCGGGCATCGTTGCCCGGTGTTTCGTTGAGGTCGGTGACACGGTGCGCGCCGGAGACCCTCTCTTCGAGATCGCTCCTGATCCGACGCCCCAGGAATTGCTCAACGTCGATCACCGGGTTCGATCGGCCGATGCGAGCTTCGCCAAGGCCCGCGCGGACTATGATCGTGGGGTCGAACTCCACGAGGAGGGTCTCCTTTCCAAGGGCGATCTCGACGCCCTCAAGGAGGCGTACGAACTCGCCCAGGTCTCGGTGGAGCAGGCCCGGGACAATCGCGAGCTCACTCGGCAGGGCATCGTCTCGGGAGGCACGACGGAGGTCGAACGGATCATCCGCTCGACGGCCAGCGGAACCGTGCTCAGCCGGACCGTGGATGTCGGCGATCCGGTTGTGCCCCTGACCTCGTACCAACCGGGGACTGAGCTCGCGAGCATCGCCGATATGAGTGATCTGATCTTCCAGGGTACGGTGGATGAGATCGACGTCGGCAAGATTGCGGCCGGCCTGCCCTGCCGGATCAAGGTCGGAGCGCTTCCCGATGAGGTCGTGACGGGACACCTCTCCCGAATCGCACCGCAGGCCCAGAGGAGCGAGGGTGCGACCCTTTTCGATGTCGAGATCGAGCTCGATCCAGGTCAGGAGATCACCCTGCGTGCGGGCTACTCGGCCAACGCCGATGTCGTCATCCGCGAAAAGACCGAAATCGTTCTGATCCCTGAGCGCCTGGTTGTCTTCTCCGAGGACGGCGTCGAGACCTTTGTCGAGATCCCCGGCGTCGGACCCGAAGCGGAGCCGGAAAAGGTGGCCGTGACCCTCGGGCTCTCCGATGGCCTCAACGTCGAGGTGATCGAGGGGCTTCAAGTTGGCGATCAGATCGTCCAGCGGCCGCCGAAAGAGATTTCCTGACCGCATGACTTCTTTCGGGTCCTTTCTTCGCCAGCTTGTCCGCGACGTCTGGTCGCAGAAGTTGCGCACCTTCCTGACCGTCTTCGGAATCATCTGGGGAACGGTGGCGGTGGCGCTGCTGCTGGCCGTCGGTGAAGGTGTCCACCGTCGGCAGACCAAGAGCTTCGCGGGTCTCGGCGATCGGATCGTCATCGCCTGGCCGTCGCGAACCTCGCTGCCCTTCGAAGGCCTCGGCAAGGGGCGCCGCATCCGGGTCGACGAAACCGACATCGAGTTCCTCAAAAAGAGGGTGGGGGGTCTGGCCGAGATCTCGAGCGAATACGCGCAGAATCTACGGGCGACTTTCGGCGACAGGGCCCGGCTGGTCGATGTTTCCGGAGTTTCGCCGATCTTCGGTGAGATGCGGAACATGGTGCCAGCCGAGGGTGGTCGGTTCATCAACCCCACCGACATGGATCAGCGCCGGCGGGTGGTCTTTGTCGGAAACGAACTTGCCGAGGATCTCTTTGGCGAGATCGATCCGGTGGGCGAGAAGGTGATGCTCCAAGGGTCGCCCTTCCTCGTCATCGGTGTGCTTCAGGCCAAGGAGCAGGACTCGTCGTATTCGGGACGAGATCACTCGAAGATGATCATTCCGTCATCGACCTTCCAGGCTCTGACCGGTCAGCGCTATGTCGATCTCTTCATCTACAAGGCTGCGACTCCCGACCGGAACAAGGCCCTCACCGAGCGGGTGCTCGCCGCCCTCGGGGAACGCAAGCGCTTCGACCCGGGCGACACTCAGGCGCTCGGGATCTGGGACACGACCGACATGTTCGTTTGGTTCGACACCTTCATGCTCGCATTCAAGCTCTTCATGGGCTTCATGGGAATCCTCACCCTCACGGTGGGGGGGATCGGGGTGTCGAATATCATGAACGTGGTGGTCGAGGAGCGGACCCGGGAGATCGGGATCAAGATGGCCCTCGGCGCCAAGAGTCGGACGGTCCTCAGCCAGTTCCTCCTCGAGACTTTCATCTTCACCGCCATCGGCGGGATCATCGGGCTCACCCTGACCTGGGGCTTCTGCGCCGCGGTCGCGGGCACCCCGGCGGAGGACGCCATCGGCACACCGGTGCTGTCGCCGCAGATCGCGCTGCTCACCGCCGGCGTCCTCGGGCTCGTCGGGTTCCTCGCCGGCTACTTCCCGGCCCGCCAGGCCTCCCGCCTCGACCCGGTCGTCGCGATGAAGCTGTGACGGGAGGCTTGATGAACATCCATCGCAACCACCAAGACGCAAAGACTCGAAGGACAACACAAAGGGTTTTTCTTGGTGTGTTTCTTTGTGTATTCGTGTCTTCGTGGTTGGGGCGAGTTCTGTCCTCGCCGAGAGTGGCAGGTTGCTGATGGGTAGAGATTTTTCGGTCATTGCGACACTCTTTTTCAAGGCGTCATCGCTGCAGAAGAAGCGCGCGATCCTCACCGTCGCCGCCATCGCCTGGGGAACCGTGGCGATCCTCATGCTGCTCGCCTTCGGCGAAGGTCTACGCCATCAAATGGTCAAGGCCCGCCGCGGGATGGGTCAGAACATCGCAGTCTGGTGGTCGGGCGAGACATCCAAGGTCTGGCAGGGCCTCCCCGAGGGGCGGAGGATCCAGGCGCGGCTTGACGACCTCGACTATCTGCGCGCCAAGATGCCCTCCTCGACCGGGATTCTCGGCGAAATGACTTCGTGGCAGACGACACTCACGTGGGGAACCACGACCATCACAGGCCGAGTGACCGGCGCCAACTGGGAGTACGGTGAAATGCGCCACCATTACCCCCAGGCCGGTGGTCGGTTCTTCAACGCCAACGATCAACGCGACAAGAAGCGCGTGATCTTTCTCGGCAACCAGCTCGCAGAGGACATCTTCGGAGAGGTCAACCCCGTCGGAGAGATCCTTCAAGTCGCGTCGGTGCCCTATCTGGTGATCGGTGTGCTCAACCCCAAACTTCAGATGGGCACCTACAAGGGACCCGACGAGATGGGTGCGGTGATCCCCATCACGACCTTCTCGGCCCAGTGGAGCCGGCAGTGGCTCCACAACGTAGTCTTCAAGGTCGGGGTGGCGGAAGACATGCCGCGAGCCCGCGAGGAGTTCGCCCAGGCGCTGTCGGCGAAGTACCGCTTCGATCCCGCCGACGAGCAGGTCACGGCACTGTGGGACACGGCCGAGGGCGGGAAAACCCTGGCGGCTGAAATGAGGCGGTTTCAGATCTTCCTCGGGATCATCGGCGCACTGACCCTGCTGGTCGGTGGGATCGGTGTGGCGAACATCATGTACGCAGTGGTCAAGGAGAAGACCCGCGAGATCGGGGTTCAGATGGCCATCGGTGCGCACCGAAGCTGGATCACCGGTCCATTTGTCCTCCAGGGGATGACCTACACACTATTGGGTGGTGCCTTCGGTCTGGTGGTGGCGATCATCCTGGTGCTGCTTTTTCAGCTGGTGCCCGTGGAAGGCAACGATGCGATCGCATTCCTCGGGAAGCCGACCCTGAGTGCCGAAATCGCGGTGTCGACCGCGGCGCTGCTGGGATTTATCGGGATCCTCGCGGGGTACTTCCCGGCGCGGCGGGCGGCGACGGTCGATCCGGCGGAGACGTTGCGGTATGAGTGATCAACCTCGGATGCGCTCGGTCGCTCGTGACTCGTTGCGGGTCGCTCGTTGCTCGTCGTTGCGCGGCTGTGAATGGCCGGGTGGGCGGGAGAACGAGTGACGAGCCACGAGAAACGAGAAGCGTCCGACCGGAGCGGGAGCGAGAGAGGACGGCGAGATGAACTGGCCACTGAAAAAGAAGAACAACGGCGACGGAAACTCAAACGGGCACATCATCGAAATGCTCGGGATCACCAAGGTCTACGACACCGGCAAGATTCAGGTCGAGGCGCTCAAAGGGATCGATCTCGTGGTCGACAAGGGTGAGTTCGTCGCCGTGGTCGGTCCGTCGGGGTCGGGGAAATCCACCCTGCTCAATCTGGTCGGGTGTCTCGACACCCCCAGCGGTGGGACCTACATGCTCGGTGGCGAGGCGGTGGCCGGTCTCGACCGTGATCAACTGGCCGATGTCCGCAATCGTCGCGTCGGTTTCGTCTTCCAGAACTTCAACCTGCTGCCCCAGCTGACGGCGCTGGAAAACGTCGAGATGCCGATGCTCTTCGGTGGGATGGGCCGACGTGAGCGGCGCCGCCGGGCCAAGGAGCACCTCGATCGGGTCGGTCTCGGCGATCGAGTGGAACATCGGCCGACGGAACTGTCCGGCGGTCAGATGCAGCGGGTGGCCATCGCGCGGGCGTTGGCGATGGAGCCCGACATCGTCCTCGCGGACGAGCCCACCGGAAACCTCGACACCGGCTCGGGGTCCGATGTCATGAGCCTGATGACCGAGCTCTGGGGGCAGGGCAGGACTCTCGTCGTCGTCACCCACGACAAGACCCTGGCTTCTCGCGCCGGCCGAGTCGTCGAGATCCGTGACGGCGTCGTCGTCACCGATGAACGCGCGGTGGCCTAGAGCGCCCGCGGTCGGAACTACCGCAGATAGCGCAGATAGTCCCATCGCATCATCGCGGCAGCCCACACATCACACAGACAGACACGGATGACGCTGCACCATCGCGGGGTTGAAACGCAACGACCGCCAAGAGCATCCATCGCAAAGATCCGCAAAGCATCGAAAAAGAAAGTTGGTCAAGCGTTGCGTGGAGGTTTCCTGACTTCGTGGTGACGATTTCTCGACCGGAGCGTGCCTGAGGAGCAGGCTGGAAGCCCGCTCCCACAACCATCACATCGCGATGGATCGATTGTGGGGTAGGCATCCTGCCTGCCCTTCAGATTCCTTGAAGCAGTACGGACGCCGCAACAAAGTCAGACACCCTTGAAGCTAGCAATCGCCCATTCTCAATTGTGTTCCTGCGATGTCTTCGTGCCCGCTTCGTGCCTTCGCGTCTTCGTGTTTGCGACGCTGCGATGTCATCTGCGCCGATCTGCGTTATCTGCGGTAACCCATGCGATGTTGCGATGTCATCCGTGTCCATCCATGTGATCTGTGGGCTGCCGCGATGATGCGATGCTCCTATCCAGCATCCAGACCGCTCAGGTTCCAAACTTCGCAAAGAGCTCCGCGAGCTCGGCCGCGTCAAGCCCCTCCCACTCCTCGCCGGATGCGAGGCAGAGCAGGACCATTCTCGCGGCCTTGTCGAGGACGTGGATCCGATCCAGGGCGGTTGACGGGTCGGGTGCGTGGGCGATACACCCGTGATAGCGCCACAGAATGGTGTCGGCTCCTCCACGCACCGCCCGTGAGGTGACGGCGCCGAGCTCGGCTGAGCCCGGCAGCAGGTAGGGCAGGAGCGCGGCCCCCCTCGGCGCGAAGATCTTGGCCTCGGGGTGGGTCATCCACAGCATTCGGTTGAGCTCGTCGGATCCGGCGCAACGCCGGAGGTGGCTGAGGGTCGCGAGGTGAGTCGGGTGGGTGTGGAGAATTGCCCGGCTCTCCGACCCCTGTTGGCGCAGAATCGCGTGGATCTCGAGGTGGCTCGGGAGCTCCGAGGTCGGGTTGAGGCCGTGAGCATTGAAGACCAGAGAGTTCCAGCTGATGCGATCACCACCGGCGGAGACCTCGACGAGACAGACCTTGTCTTCGGGAGAGTTGCGGAAATCACGGAATCGTGATCCCGTGGCGGTGACGAGGAAACGGCAGCCGGCGATGGCCGGCAGCGGCATCGGGAGGCCCTGACCTGTCCGACCTCTCGTGAGGGGAACCTTGATCAACGAGGTCACATCGGCCGAGATATTGCCGGCGCTCGCCTCGGCCCACCCGAGGTCCCAGAGGTGCCCTGCAACATCGGCGAACTCTCGGAGCAGTGGTTCAAGTGGTCTGGGAATCGTCCCCGGCATCCGACGATCATCGCACGCGCCCGGGAACGAGTCACCATCGTGATCGGTGATTGGTCCATCGCATCATCGCGGCAGCCCACAGATCACACAGATTGACACGGATGACATCGCAACATCGCATGGGTTACCGCAGATAGCGCAGATCGGCGCAGATAGACCCATCGCAGATGACATCGAACCATCGCAGGATTGAAACGCAAAGGCCGCCAAGAGCATCCATCGCAAAGATGCGCAAAGCCATCACAATCGAATTCGTGCCGGCGGTAGCTTGATCGGTTTCTGACTTCGTGGTGGCAATCTTCCGACCGGAAGGGCTCTGAAGGCCAGGCTGGAAGCCCGCCCCTACAATGTCTGGCCCTCAACGAAACAGGGAAGATTGCGATGGTTGTGGGGTAGGCTTCCAGCCTGCCATTCAGATTGCTTGAAGCAGTACGGACGCCGCCAACCCATGCGCCGGAAGACCAACCCATACGCCGGAAGACCAACCCATACGCCGGAAGACCAACCCATGCGCCGGAAGACCAACCCATGCGCGGCGATGCCAGCCTGTGCGAGAGGGCGATGCTCCTATCCAGCATCCGGCTTCGCCCATGGCTAAGCCGTGACAAGTCCAGCAGCGCTACAATCTCCCCATGACCACCAACACCTTCACCGGCGGTTGTCTCTGCGGCGCGGTTCGTTTCGAGGTCGCGCCGCCGACCAAGTGGTGTTCCCACTGTCACTGCAGCTTGTGCCGACGGGCTCACGGAGCGGCCTTCGTGACTTGGTTCGGTGTTGCAGATGAGCAATTCCGTTTCACCAAGGGCGAGGGTGAGGTCCATTGGTATGCATCGACACCGGAGGCGCGACGCGGTTTCTGCCGCACCTGCGGCAGCACGTTGTTCTTCACCAGTGAACGCTGGGCGGGAGAGACCCACATTGCGCTGGCCCACATGGACGGACCCATCGATCGCGAGCCGGCGGCCCACGTTTTCTATGACTGGCGCGTCGCGTGGGTCGAGCTCGGCGATGACCTCAAGAAGCTCGGTGGACCTTCAGGCACCGAACCGATCGACTGACATCGCGTCGGGAAGACGTGGGCCGGGCGCCTGGAATCGGGCTTTGTGCGCCGCGCACAAGCCCGCGTGCCTCCACACCTCTCCCATCGCGCACTCGGAGGGCGCGGAGTGCGGAGTCAGCCCTCGACCCGCACCTCATCCTCGTCGAGCGGTTCGATGGGTCCGTCCCGGTAGAGCCGGGGATCATCGGTGGGGACGAACCCGCACCGTGGGCAGGGGTCGGGCCCGAGGAACTCGAGGCCCATTCCCTGCCAGGTCGCGTAGTTTTCGCCGCACTTGATGCACGTGACGACGATGCTCTCGATCTTGGTCGCCATGGTGACCTCCAGGGACGAGAAATCGCACTGACCTGCTCCTAATGTGGGTCGTGTCGGCGAAAGATGCAACGGTGGGAAAACAGGGGCAGCAACCGCGACCGAGACAGGGACCGGGACAGCGTCAGAAACAGTAACTACGGCGGCGGTTTGGTCGGCCTCTGATTCCGTGGTGTCGCGTCTCCGACTGGAAGGTGTCTGAAGGGCAGGCTGGCAGCCCGCCCCACAAAGTTCGACCCTCGACGAGAATGGGGGTTCACCCGGTCATTGAAGAAACAAAGATTGCGATGCTTGTGGGGTAGGCATCCTGCCTGCCCTTCAGAGTTCTTGAAGGTGTACGGACGTCACAACGAAGTCAGACAAACTCAAAGCAACCAATCCATGCGCTCAGACACCAGCCCATGCGCTGAGCAACCAAGTCATTCCGCGGAGCGGACTGCGATTGCATCGCCTCAACCGTCGGTTCCGGCCTCCTCGTTGACCCTCTTCCGCAGATTACCGGGCCTTGGCTTTGTCGGTGATCTCCTCGTCGACGTCGTTGACTACTTCGGTGAACGTATCCACGGCTTCCTCGGCGATCTCATGCCTTGAACGTGAGTCGCGCCCGCGAATTGCGGTGGCGAATCGATCCATATAGGCGTAGATCACGGGAACCAGGAAGAGGGTGAGCAGGGTCGAGGTGATCATCCCGCCGATGGTGGCCACCGCCATGGGTGCGCGGGCCTCGCCGCCCTCACCAAAGGCCAGAGCCACCGGCAGGACGCCGAAGACCATCGAGACCGCGGTCATGAGGATGGGCCGGAGCCGGATGGGGCAGGCCTCGCGGAGGGCGGCTTCGCGGTCGAGACCGCTCTCCTGTTTCTGGATCGTCAGATCGACCAGAAGGATCGAGTTCTTGGTCACGAGCCCGAAGAGCAGGATGATCCCGATGACCGACATGATGTTGATGGTGTTGTTGGTCACCAGCAGGGCGAGCAGCGCCCCGACCAACGCCGGGGGCAGCGCGAACATGATGGTGAAGGGGTGGATCAGCGAGTCGAACTGGCTGGCGAGCAACATGTAGACGATGAGCACGGCGAGGCCGAGAGCGAAGAAGAGGGAGCCCATGCTCTCCGCCATCTCCTCCGCCTGGCCGGTAGCTTTGGCGTGGTAGCCCTCGGGGAGTTCCTCGGCGAGGACGGTGTCGACGATTTCGAGGGCACGGTTGAGCGGCACGCCCTCGAGGTTGCCGCTGAGCAGGAGCGAACGCTCGCGATCGGTGCGGTTGATGTTGATGGGGCCGACGCCGTGGTTGATCTCCACAACCGAGTCGAGGCGGACCATCTCGCCCGTGCGGGTGCGAACCTGGAGCGCCCCGATGTCGTCCGGCGTCAGAATCTGGTCGGGTCGGATCTTGATCCGTACATCGTATCGTTTGCCCTGGGTTGTGTAGGCCCCGACCTCGCGTCCGGAGACCAGGGAGTACACGGTCTCATAGATGGTCGCTGCGTCGAGGCCGAGATCGTGGGCGCGGTTGCGGTCGACCCGGACAAAGAGCTGCGGCTGTTCGAGGTCGAGGTTGTGCTCGAGATCGACGAAGCCGGGTTCCAGAGACAGCCTTTCGATGACCCGATTGCCGATGCTCTCGAGTTCCGCCAGTCCGGGACCGCGAAGGGAGTAGGCGAAGGCCTTCTCTCCTCCTTCTGAGGACACCGCGTAGAAGCTGAACTCAGTGACGAAGGCCTGGATGCCCTCGACTTTGGCGAACTCACGCCGGAGGCGTTGGACGACCTCGTTCTGGGTCGCCTCGCGTTCGTGCGGTTTCGCCATCTTGAGGAATAAAATGCCGGTGTTGATCTGACCCCGTCCCTCGAAGTTCATAGCCATGAAACCCGAGAGGACCTCGGGCTGCTCAAGCGTGATGCGCTCGATCTGCATCATCAGCCGTTCCATGGCTTCCAACGAGGTGCCCACCGGGGCCTTGGTGGTGATCATGAATGACGACATGTCCTCGGGTGGGGCGAACTCACCGCCGATGAAGGGTACGAGAAGGAAGCTCGACGCGAGCACGACAAACGCTGTGACCAGGGTGATGATCTTGTGGCGCAACACCCAATCGAGGGATCGTGAATAGGTTCGCTCGAGCCCTTTGAATGCGTTTTCGAGGGAATCGTAGAGCTTGCCGTGCTTGGGTTTCACGGTGAGGATGCGCGAGCACAGCATGGGGGTCAGGGTCAGGGCGACGAAGAGCGAGATCAGAATGGCCGCCGCCACCGAGATCCCGAACTCGAAGAGGAACTGACCGATCATCCCCTTCATATAGGCTACGGGGATGAAAACCGCCGCAATGGCGAATGTGGCCGCCATGGCGGCGAGGGCGATCTCCTTCGTGCCCTCCATGGCCGCGGTGAACGGGCTTTCGCCCTCCTCCTGGTGGCGGTAGATGTTCTCGAGCACGACGATGGCGTCGTCGATCACGACGCCCACTGACAGAGCCAGAGCAAGCGTCGTGAGATTGTTGAGCGAAAATCCGAAGATGCGCATGAAGCCGAAGGTGGCGATGAGCGAGGTCGGGATCGCCAGCGAGACGATGAAGGTCGATCGCCAGGACCTCAGAAAGACAAAGACGACGAGGATCGCCAGCACCGCACCATAGATGATGTCGAACTGGACGTTCTCGATGGAACGCTCGACATACTCGGCACCGTCGAAGGCGACATCATAAAAGAGTCCCGGCGGGAAGTCCTTGGAGAGCTCTTCCATCCGTTGCCGTGCGGCCTTGTTGACATCCACGAGATTGGCGCCCGAACGGGGCGCGATCCCCAGACCAAGCGTCGGGGTCATGTTGTAGTGGGCGCCGCCGCGTTCGTCGGCCACGGAAAGCTGGGTGAAGCCGACATCCTGGAGCCGAATCGGGCGGCCGTCGACCGTGGCCACGATCATCTGATCGAACTCCTCAACGGTTTCGAAGAGACCGAGGTTGCGGACGGCCAGCTCGATCTCGGGTCCCTCGATGAAGCCGCCGGGCAGCTCGAGATTCTCGCGCCCCAGGGCCATGATGATGTCGTCGACGGCCAGGCGGTGGGCCGCCAGTTTGTCTCGGTCGATCCAGATCCGCATCATGGGCTCGCGGAATCCAGGCATGAGAACGTTGCCGACCCCGGGAACCGACTGCAGCCGGGGTTTGACCACCTGGTCGGCGTAGTCCGAGAGCTCCCGGGCATCGAGCCCGGCCAGGGCCATCCACAACATGGGCTGTGAATTGGCGTCGAACTTCTGGACGATGGGCGGCTCGGCGTCCAGCGGCAGCTCGCCGATCGCGCCGGAGACCTTGTCGCGGACATCCTGGGCGGCGATGTCGATGTCGCGCTCCAGGGTGAAGGTGACGGTCACCCACGAGACCCCCTGACCCGAGTAGGAGGTGAGCTGTTTGATGCCCTCGATGGTGTTGACGGCGGACTCGATGACGTCGGTGACGTCGGACTCCATGACCTCGGGCGAAGCGCCGGGGAGGGCCGTGATCACCGTGACGATGGGGATGTCCAACGACGGCAGGAGATTGATTGGCAGGGTCTGGTAGCCGAGGATGCCGAAGACCACGAGGGCGATCATCAGCATGGCCGTGAAGACGGGGCGGCGGATGGCGATATCGTATAAATTCATATCAACTCACCTAGCTCTCATCTTTTTCTTGCCGCCGGGTTCCAGGGGAACCGGGCGGCAAGAAAAAGAAGAATGGAGTGGTTTGCTCATCGCAGGCTTTCAGCCGACGATCTTGACCGGCAGACCGCGCGAGAGACCGGAGGTGTCGAGAATCACCTCTTCGCCTTCGTCGAGACCCGAGACGATCTCGATGACCCCGGCGTCGCGGCGGCCGATCTGGACCTTGCGGTAGACGATCTCGTCGTTTGCAACCATGAGCACCTGGGGAAGATCCGAGGTGGAGACGGCGGAGACGGGCAGCCACAACGTGGCCCTGGTTTCGGGAGAGGTCAGGGTGACGTTGGCGAACATCCCCGGCCGGATGGTGCCGTCGTTGGGCGCCGTTCCGACGATTTCAAACGAACGGCTGGCCTCGCGAACCACCGGCTGGAGGCTGTAGATCTGTGCCGTGTGGACCGTCGATCCCGTACCGACGGTGAAGCCGAATTCTTCCAACCCCGCGAAGCGGCCGACCCAGGACTCGGGGACCCGCGCGGCGATCTTGACCTTGCCTCCCAGGGCCAACTCGAGCAATCCGGCGCCGACATCGGCCCACTGACCCGCAACCACCATCCGCTCGGTGATGGCGCCGGCGGCGGGGGCACGAATGACGCTTCGATCGTAGTTGCGCTGGGCGAGGCTCGAGGACGCTTCGGCGGCGGCGAGCCTGGCCGTGGCGAGATCGAAGCCCGCCTGCGCCTGGTCGAGGGTCGCTTGGGGGATGGTTTCATCGGACCGGAGGTCCCTCTTGCGTTCGAGGTCCTTTTCGGCGAGCGCGAGATCGGCCGCCGCGGCTTCGACATTGGCTTCCGACTGGGCGAGATAGATGGCAAAGGTCTCGCGGTCGACCTCGATGAGTGGTGCTCCCTTGGCGACGCGATCCCCGACCTCGACAAAAACACGATCGACCTTGCCGGCGATCTCTGCTGAGACGGTGACGATGTCGTACGCGCGGATCTCACCGACCAGCTGCACCGACGGATTCTCATTTCGGATCTCGGGTGTGATCAGCTCGACCTCGCGCGGGGCGAGAGCCTTTTCGAGGGCCTCCTCGGCATTCTTGATGCCGTCCGTATCGCCTTCGGTCTTGTGACAGGCGCCGAGCCCAAGGGCGAGGACGACGATGGAAAGGGCGGAGATCAGGCGGAGTCGTTCGGGTGTCATGGTTGTCACTCCTCGGTGTTGGCGTCGAAATCGGAGTAGTCGAGATCCGGCAAGGGGAACAGACCGATGGCGTGGCGCAGCGAGATCGCCTGGAACTCGCGTTGCGCCCGCGCGATGATGTGGGTTGTTTCGGCGTCGATGGCCTCGGTAGTCGCGTCGAGCAACGCCACGGCCGAGGTCTCGCCGACCCGGTAGGCGCGTTCCACCTGGCGATAGGCCTCGGTGGCGGCCTTGGTCCGCTCGCGAGCCGCGTCGAGGGCGGCATCGGCGGCTTCGTAGCCGATGTAGGCCGAATCGACCTGATTGGCGATGCTCCGCCTCAGTGTCTGCTCGAGAAGTTCGACCTGGCGAAGATCCTCCCTGGCCTTGGCGACGTTGGCCTTGACGACGCCGCCCTGGTAGATCGGCACCTTCAGGTTGAACATCAGCGAGGCCCAACCCTGGGATGGGAACGACGCCTTTTGTTGGAAGTACTGGGCCGTGGCCTCGAGCTCGGGGAGGAAGGCGCCCTTTTCGAGTTTGACGAAGAGACCGGCGGCCTCCATCTGGTGGTAGAGCGTCTTCATCTCCCAACGGTCTTCGAAAGCTGTGGTGGTCAGGGCATCGACGTCACCGGGAGGGGTTGGTACCGGACCGAGTCGCTCGAGGGTGCCGATCTCGGCCATACCGACCAATCGGGCGAGGCTGTTTTGGGCGAACTTGGCGTCGCCCTTGGCCACGACATAGGCCTGTTTGGCTCCGGCCACCTCGGACCGCCAACGGGCGACATCGGCGATGGATGTTTCACCCACCTCGAAGCGACGCTCGGCCACCTTGAGCTGTCCCTCGATCTGTTCGAGGGCGACCCTGCGGACCTCGACGCTCTCCTCGGCCGCGCGGGCCGAGAGAAACGCCGCCGCCACCTCGAGGGTCAGGTCGTTGATAGTGGTTCGTTTGTCGAGCTTGGCGATGTCGTAATTGAGCTTGGCGATGTCCCTCGCTCGCCATGGACGGAGGCCGTAGAACAAGGTCTGACGCAGATTGGCGTTCCACGACCAGTCCTGTGAGGGTTGGATGACGAACTCCTCGCCCGGAGAGAGCTCAATGGAAGTCTCCTGGCCGTAGAACGTATAGGCGCCGTCGAGGTTGACCCTCGGCATGATCGCCGATCTCGCGAGCTTTTTGTCGGCCTGGGCACGCCTGATTTCGCTGTCTGCGATGTCGATGAGCTCGTGGGTCTCCAGCGCCGAGATCACGAGCTCCATGAGGGTGGTCTTCTTCTCGTCGACCCCCTGCGCGAGGACTGTTCCGGCGGCCAGAACCAGGATCAAGATAACGGGCAGCGCCCGGCGGGTGGCTCGATTCATCTGCGCCCTCCTGTCCGGAACTCCTACGGAGTCCGGCGCGGGTCGGTTTTCGATATTCGTCATGATGTCACCTCGAGACCGGCAAGCAGGACCTCGGCGAAGCCGTCGACGGTCGTGACCGGATCGACCCCGCGATCAAAGAAGATCTGGATCCCGAGCCCATCCATGGCGGCGACGATCATCACGGCGATGGCGTCGGCGTCGATCGACGGTTTCAGCTCACCGGTTTGTTGGCCCTCGCGAATGACGTCGGCGACGAGCGTCCGGTAGGCCCGATAGGTTGAAAGGCAGGCCTGGTTGTAGCGCTCTTCCGACTTGGTTCCGCGCGATGCCGACCAGAAATCGAGGGCCACCGCCTGCATATCCACCTGCTCTCGCGTGACCTCGGCGCCGAGATCCATCAACCGCCGGAGTCGTTCATGAGTGGTCCCACCCTCTTCGATGAGGGATCGGATTCGATCGGCGATGCCTTCGTTCATCCACTCGAAAACGGCGAAGAGCAGCTCGTCCTTGGAAGAAAAGTACTCGTAGACCGTTCCCTTGCCGATTCCGGCTCGATCGGCGATCCCGGCCACCGTCACCGAGTTGAAGCCCTGCTCGGCAAAGACCTCGGTGGCGGCGCGGAGAATGAGCGGACGTTTCGCTCCCCGGACTGTCGTGGATGTTGACTTCATGTCTCATTCCTGTTCTGACCGACCGGTCGGTCGGGAACTTGGAAGGGCAAGATAGGTCGCGGGTGATCGGCTGTCAAGTGAATTTCCCGTGAAGTCCTACCAGTACCAGACGAGCTGTACCGAAACCGACGGCCCGGCGGATACATAGAGCTCGGGTGTGGCCGAAGCCGCGCCGCCGAACTCGGTGCCGTCGGCGCCGACCGGTAGCGCGATGGCACTCCATAGCTGGAGGTTTTCCTGAAGGTCGTTCTGAAAGACCACCTGGGCCAGCGCACTCGGGTCCTGCAGGTTGACAAAGATGTTCGGGGTCAGGAGGAACAGGGGCGTCACCTCGATCATGGCGCTCAGGGCCAGGTAGTGACGGCCGAGGTTGAAGAGCTCACCGCGGGCGACGCGTTTGTAAAGGTCGGGGTTTTCCGCCAGACACAGGGGTGAGTAGCAACCGTCCGCCTGACCGAAGCCGTTGTAGAAGTACTCGGCTAAACCGCTGACGTTCTTGCCGCCCCAGATCCACGACTGGGACCAACTGGTGACCAGCGACGGAATGGTGCCGTCATCGGTGTCGGCGACCACCAGGTCACCGCGGAGGACGCCGCCGCCGATGCTGACATTGGCGCCGACCCCGACAAGGTTGTCGCCGTAGTGCTGCGCAGCCAGGACGTCGAGTTCGTAGCTTCCACCCATGAGGTGGTATTTGAAGGCCAACGATCCCTGGTCGGACTCCACATCGCCGGTGATGGGATCGCGTCTGAAGACCATCACCCCCTGGAGATCGTTGCCATTCGATTGGAGGACCTGTCCGTAGATCATGTCGTCGCCGGTCTTGAACTCCTTGTCCACCGCGGCCGGATCGAAAGGGTTGAAGATGTCCATCACGTTGTACACGAGGCCGTTGCCCCAGGTGATGGCCTGGCGACCTAATCTCATGACCACGTGGTCGGTGGCGAATCCCACCGACAACCGATCGAGCCGCTGGAGGGTGGCGGTCTTTCCTGCGTCTGAGAAGATATGAGTCAGGTCGAAGAGCCGGGTGCGGTCGGTGGGCAGGTGGCGGAAGAGCACCTGCAGTTCGGGTGGCAGCTCGCGAGTCAGCTCGAGCTGATCGGCGTAGATCCCGATGAGCTGGTAGTCGGTATCAAAGCTGAATTTTTTGTGTCTGACGCCGAAGACCACCCGGGCGTCGAAAGCCGAGTAGATCGAGCTCGAACCGAACTCCTCGGTGAAGATGCTGTTGTCCGGATACAGCGTCACCGCCGCCTGCGGACTCACGCGGCCTCCGATGTCGATGTCGGTGGCGAAGGCATCAGTTGAAAGCAACAGCGCAATCGCAATCAGAGCGAAATATGCTGCCCTTGGCGACTTATCCCGCGTCCGCGTCCGCGTCCGTGCCCGATGAGACGGATGCCCATCCAACAAGCAGGCAGGATGCCAGCTCCACAACACGCGACTCGCCAGTGTGGAGCAGGCTTCCAGCCTGCTTGGTGTGCGAACCCGGGTGGAGTTTCGACGAGCGTGGGGGATGGACCTCTCCTTCTCCCACTCCCTCTCCCTCTCCCTTGCGATGCACGGGCGCTTCAGGGGAGAGGGAGTGGGAGAAGGAGAGGGAGAGGGTTGACCACGCACTTCAGCGCCCCCCCTACGCCACGTCCCGGCGCTCATCATCGACCACCTTGCCGTCGAGCATGTGGATCACCCGCTTGGCGTAGCGCATGACCCGCTGGTCGTGGGTGGCGATGACAAAGGTCGTGCCGTGGTGCTCGTTGAGCTCGACAAAGAGCTCCATGAGCTGCTCGGCTGTGTGCGAGTCGAGATTGGCCGTCGGCTCGTCGGCGAGGACCAGCGCGGGCTTGGAAACAATGGCCCGCGCCACCGCCACCCGCTGCTGTTGACCACCAGACATCTGCGCCGGCCGCCGGTCGCCGAGCCCCTCGAGGCCCACTTCTCTGAGAATCGCGGTCGATCGTTTCTCGCGCTCGTCGGCGGGCACACCCTGGACCTCCATGACGAACTCGATGTTCTCCCGCGCCGTGAGCACGGGGATCAGATTGTAGGCCTGGAAGACAAATCCTATCCGGTGGAGCCGCATGTTGGCGAGCTCTCCCTTGCCGAGGGTGTCGATGCGTTCTCCCGCAAGCCAGATCTTGCCGCTGTCTGGGGTGTCGAGTCCGCCGATGGCGTTGAGCAGGGTCGTCTTGCCGCCGCCGGACGGGGCCGAGAGACAGACAAATCCCCCCTCATTGATCTCGAGGTCGACGTGATCGAGACCGATGACCTCGACCTCGCCCTGGTGGTAGGTCTTGCACAGCTGCTTACAGGTGACGCTTTTCATGCTTTCTCCTGGTCACACCTTGGTGATGGCCCGGATCGGGTCGTACTTCGAGGCTCGCCAGGCCGGTGAGAGACTGGCGAAGAATCCGAGAATGATGACAATGAGGTTCGCCATGACGATGTCTTTGAGATAGAGCGCCGGGTAGAGCACGCTCGAAGCCCCCATCATCTCCATCCCTTCGCCGACGATGGAAACATCGATCCCGTCCTTGAGCGGTTCGATGGTGGCGATGGCGGCCACATTGCCGATGACCAGGCCGATGATCAGCAGCAGCACCGACTCGGTGACGATCTGACCGAGGATCGAACGCGGCGTCATCCCGAGGGCGAGCATGAGACCGATCTCACGAACCCGTTCGAAGACCGCCATCACCAGGGTGTTGACCAGCCCGAACGAAAGTGCGAGGAAGACGACCACGATAAAAACGATGACGAAGCCGTCCATCACCGCGAGCATGGAACCGAGATAGCTGTCGATCTCGTTCCACGGCAGGGTCTCGACACCGTCGCCCGCGGCCGCCTCGATGGACCGGAAAAGGGTCTCGACATTGCGATAGTCGGAGCCGAGGATGGCGACCTCCGAGATCTGGTCGCCGACCCCGAGCAGCTTCTGGACGACGGTTTCGCCCGCGAAGACAAAGCCCTCTTCGTACTGGGCGAGCTTCGATTCGAAGATACCGACGATGCGGAAGCCGCGATCGGCGATTTCGTTCTCCTGATCCTGGCTCATGACGACGACTCGTTTGCCGAGCCCGGTCTCGAGCTTTTCGACGAGCTTGCGTCCGATCACAAGCCCGCGATCGTCAGGTGAGGTCAGGAATTCGCCCTCGACCACGTCACCGGCGACAAAGCTGATGTCGCGCTCGCGCAGTGGCTCGATCCCCACAAGGGTGACCCCGCGGGTGTCGCGCTCCGAAGAGATCACCGCGGGGACCCGCACACGGGTGGCCCAGGCGACGACCTCGGCACCACCGAGCGCTTCGAGCAGCTCGCCCGACGGAGGTGCGATGACGTTGGCAATGGTCGGGTCGTCGCGGTAGTCGGGGTGGTGGATCTGGACGTGGCCGGGGAGGACGCTGATCCCATCCGCCACCATGTCGTCGACCATCCCGCGCATGAGGGCGGTCATGAAGATCATGGACCAGGCGCCGATGACGATGGCCGCGATCATGATCAGGGTCCGACGGTGGTTGCGCCAGAGATTGCGCCAGGCGAGACGGAGGATCATCTTGAACTGGTTCATTCCGCCGCCCTCATGGCCGCCACCGGCTCGAGCCAGTGGAGCCGCACCGCCGGATAGATGGAGGCCGTCACGCTGGCCAGAAGAACGATCATGGGACCCATGAGAAGCCCGATCGCCGAGAACTGCGGATAGATCCGGCCCGGGAGGTTGAACTGCCCCGCCATCTCCTCGAGACCCGGGTAGGTGAATCCGGTGTGGCCGAGCCAGGCCACCAGTGCACCGCCGAAGACTATACCGAGGAGTAGCCCGAGACTGCCCATCAGACCCGATTCGAGCAGGACCAGCCGGCCGAGCCGCCCCGGGGTCACACCGAGGGACATAGTGATCCCGAACTCCTTGGTCCGTTCGAGCACCGACATGAGCTGGGTGTTGAGCACGCTGAAGGCAACGAGGATGATGAGGATCCCATACATGAACCAGGCGCTGACGAAATCGGCCTGAATCGCCTGTTTGAGACCCGGCAGGAGCACATCCCAGTTGTGGACCACGAGCCCCTCACCGGCCGGCAGCAAGCTCTCCACACGACCGCCGAGGGCGCCCACCTGGATCAACGTAGGCGCCATGACCACCACCGAGTGGCCGGCGCCCTCCATGTAGAACGTATCCTGGAAGAAACCGAGGGGGACTTCGGCGAAGCCGCGGTCCATGTCGGGCATCCCGCTTTCGAAAACCCCGACCACGGTGACCACCGCGGCGGCGAATGAGCCGTCGCGACCACTGCCGATGATGGTCAACTCGTCACCGAGCCCGGTGCGGAGGTTGCGGGCCAGCACGCTTCCGATGACGATCTCCTCGGCCATGGCGTCCTCGAGAAACCGGCCTTCGGTGACCAGACCGGGGAGGCTCGAGACTCGGGTCTCGAACTCCGGTTCGACCCCGGAAATCTGGAGGCCGTAGCTCCGCTCCTCGCTCGAGACCAGGGCAAAGGCCGAAGCCCGTGCGGCGATCTCGTCGCTCCCGATCTCGGACCGGAGCTTTGCCGCGAGGTCGATGACATCCGGCACCACCTGACGCATCTTGAGGTCGTCCTTGTAGCCCGGCGCCTGCACCTGGAGGTGACCGGTCTGGGCCCTGAGGGTGTTCTCGATCATCATGGCGTACATCCCGAGTTGCATGGAGATCAGAAAGACCAGGATGATGTTGCTAAAGACCATGGCGCCGACGGTGAGCCAGGTCCGGCGTTTTCGCCTCCAGAGGTTTCTCCACGCCAGTCGGAAGGTGATGTTGCTCATGGTCCGCTGTTCCTAGTCCCGGGGGTTCTGCAGGTTAGAACGTGTGAAGGTGTTGTCCGAGATCTCGATGTCGAACTCCATGCTCTGGACCGAAAGCTCGGTCCACTCATCGTCGGTTTCCACTTTGGACATCCGCTGTCGGATGGCGATGTTCCGACCACCCATTTTGCCGATCTCGAGGGTCTTGAGGGTCTTCACCAGGACCCCGTCCTGATCCCAGAACTCCTGCTCGAGCAGGACATAGTCGTCGCGGACTTCGAGCACTTCCTTGCCCCAGACCACTGCGGCCTCCTCGTGCGGGATCGACTGAATGGTCCACACCGTGTGGCCGTCGATCTCATCAGTGGCGAGGAGGGTGTGGTCGTACTGATCGACGATGTCATCGGCCCGCGACACATCCTTGTTTGAGAAATCCGAGCCCATCCAGCTCTGACCCATCATGGAGGACGGCACCTTGATCACCCGGTTGACCTTGGGGGCGTAGGACCACATGTTGTTGTCCACCATCAGGGTGCCGTTGCCGGCGTCTTTCTTTGGCGCCGTCACGCGGATGAGTGATTTCTTCGAGCCCGAGGTCCAGCCCCGCATGGACATGGATCGCTCCCACGACGGCCGGTGGATGGTCATGGTCATCTCACCGTACGACGAGAGCCCCCGCCAGTTGTCGATGGCGCCCTGGACGATCTCGCGGGCGTCCTGCGCCTGCGTGGGTAAGGCGGCAGCCAAGAACCCGATCATCATTGCGGTGCATAGTGTTTTCCTGATCATGGTGATCTCCATGTGTTCTTCTCACCCCGGTGGCGGTTCCATCATCCGGCGAAAGATGGCGAAGACTTCTTCGAAGAGACGCTCCACCTCGTCATCGCCAAGTCGTTCCCAATTGTCGACGAACCACCTGTCGCCGGCCTCATCGGCGCCTACGAGCAGCGACTGCAGCAACTCAATGGGCAGGTCGTCGCGGACGGCGCCGAGCTCCTGCCCCCGACGGATGAGCTCGGCCTGAAACTCGCGGGCCTTGGCGAAGAGAACGTCGAGAGCTTCTCGGATATCGGGGTTGTCGGGTGGATTGTAGATGAGTCGTGTGAAGCCGGCCACCCAGGGGTTCGCCCGCGCCCGGGCACGAGCCTGACGCATGAGTTCCTGGAGTGCGGGCCAGTAGTTTTCGCCGTCGAAGGCGGCGAGGTCGAGTTCACCCTCGGGCAGGAAGACCGCCCACGCATGGTCGACCACGGTTGAGAAGAGATCGGCCTTGTCGTCGAAGTAGTAGTAGAACGATCCCTTGCTGATTCCGAGGCCTTCGATGAGCCGGTTGAGCGAGGTCCCGTCAAAACCGCGGGCTGCGAATTCAACCGCTGCAGTTTCGAGGATCTGGTTCCTCGTGTCCTTGTCGAGATTTCTGAAACGTGGTCGTGCCATCTGTTCCTCGGTGGCTGGTACGGATCTGCGACCGATTGGTTTTACCCGATGGTTCGACCGATCGGTCTAAATCAACTTAGGTTCCGTTTGAAGGGCTGTCAAGAAGGCTTCTGCGTTGTACCGATTCATGGGGGGCGGCGTAAATGATGAATGATGAATGATGAGTTTCATCGCACCATCGCACGATCACGACATGTTGGCTGCGATGACATTGAGAATTCAAAATTCGATCTACACGGTTCGTGTCTTCCACTTTCCGCGGCGGAAGACGATCACGGCGATGATGGCGAGGGCGGCCTCGGCGATCATGATGGCAATGAAGGCGCCGGTGGCGCCGAACCCGAGCGAGTGGGCAAGGATCCACGCCAGAGGAAGCTGGAAGAGCCAGTAGCAGAAGAGGTTGATTACCGTTGGGGTGTAGGTGTCGCCGGCGCCGTTGAAGGCCTGTTCCATGACCATTCCCCAGGCGTATAAAGGGTAACCGTAGGAGACCCAGCGGAGACAGGAGATTCCGGCCGCAACAACCGCAGCCTCGGTGGTGAACATCCGAATCAATGGACCGGCGGCGGTGACGAAGACGACCGCGACACAGAGGAGGAAGCCGGTGTTGAAGATGCCGGCAAGCCAGGCGGAGCGCTCGGCCCGGTCGGGTCGGCCGGCGCCCAGATTCTGGCCGACGAGCGTGGCTGCGGCGTTGGCGAGTCCCCACGATGGCAGAATGGCGAAGATGATCAGCCGGATAGCGATGGTGTAACCCGCCACCGCTGCCGACCCGAAATGACCGACGATCCACACCAGAAAGAGCCAGCTCGAGTGGCTGATGAGGGTCTGGAGCATCCCGCCTGTCGAAAGCCGAATAAGGCGAAGGACGATGTCGATGCGGGGGATCAAATCCCTGAGCGTGATTCGGATGCGGCTGCCGCCGAAGAAGAGCACGTAGAGCTGCACCACGACGCCGGTTCCGCGACCGATGGTGGTGGCGACGGCGGCGCCGGTGATTCCCATCTCCGGGAACGGACCGAGACCGAAGATGAGGCAAGGGTCGAGGACGATATTGATGGCGTTGGCGATCCACAGGACCCGCATGGCGATCGCAGCGTCGCCGGCCCCGCGAAAGACGGCGTTGAGGAGAAAGAGCAGCGTGATGGTGGCCGAGCCGCCGAAAATGACGCGGGTGTAGCCGTAGCCCGAAGCGACCAGCTCGGCCGAGCCGCCCATGGTACTCAGCAGATCTCGGGCGAAGATGAATCCGGGGATGGCGAATGCGGCGGAGACAACGACGCCGAGGAGGACGGCCTGTGCCGCGGCGGTACGGGCGCCGGGCTTGTTCTTCTCGCCGATTCGCCGGGCGATCATGGCCGTCGTGCCGATACCGAGGCCGTGGGCCACCGCGAAGAGGATCGTGACCATTGCTTCAGTGAGACCGACGGCGGCGACGGCGTCGGTTCCCAGACGAGACACGAAGAACGCGTCGGTCAGGGCAAATACCGACTCCATGGCCATCTCGAGCACCATGGGGATCGACAGCAGAAGGATTGCGCGGCCGAGCGGGCCGGTGGTGTAGTCGAGTTCCTCGCCCTTGAGGGACAGCTTCACCGTTCCCCACACGCCGAGGTTGGCGTGTGGGTCGTGCGTCGGTGCCGCCGCGGTGATCGTTTCGTTTTCCACGTTCGGTAACCATACGCGAGTCGGGTCCGGGTTGTTTGGGAGAACTGGGAGGTGGGGGATTTCGTAGTTCTATTCAGAGTCCCGGACCATTTCGGGATCGGGATCGGGATCGGGATCGGGCTCGAACCGAAGGTCCGACCGGAAAGGTGGTAGAGATGGAAGGCAACAAGGCGACGGTGGCGGGGATCCTGGACATCACGGCGGGGATCTTCGGGCTTGTCGGCGCGATCCCACTCTTGGTTTTGGCATTCGGCGGCGCGACGGTCCTGGGGATGGTTCCCGAGCCCGAAGCAAACAGGCTCGCGATCCTCCCGTTGGTGCTCTTCCTGCCGCTCGCGCTTCTCGGTTTCGTGGCCGGGATCGTCGCCATCTTCGGTGGGATGGCCGCTCTCAACCGCCGCCGGTGGGGATTGTCGGTCGCCGGTGCCATCGCCGCGGTCTTCGGATTCTTCCCCGTCGGCATCGCTGCCGTGGTCTTCACGATCCTCGCCGAACCCGAGTTCCGCGCCACGCGCGAGCTGGCGGCATCGTGAGGTCATGAGTCGTGAATCGCAAGTCGTGAGCGGGTCCTTGGTGAGTCTGTTTGAAACACAAAGGGCACGAAGGGCCACAAATGTCTTCGCGAAGCCTCGCAATTTCACCGCAAGGGCCGCGAAGCTCGCCAAGATCATCGCAAAGGACATCGCACTATTGACCCATCGCACCATCGCAGGATCTCATCGAGGGTTGAATACAAAGATGCGCTGCAGTGACGACCACCCAGCGAGGGGGTCTTTCTATCCAGAGACCCCACGTCGACTTCCGTTGCGATGGTCTAACAATAATGGTTGCTTTGCGATGGCCGTTGCGATCTTAGCGCTCTTTGCGGTGAAAACTGCGATGTCTCAGCGGACGGCGCAGCCTCCGCCTCCGCGTCTCTCGATATAGCGCTGGTGGTACTCCTCGGCGCGCCAGAAGGTGGGTGCGGGTTTGATGAGAGTCGCTATGGGTCGGCTGAAGCGGCCGGCCGCGTCGAGCTCCGCCTTGGTCTTCTCAGCGATCGCCTGCTGTTCGGGGGTGTGGAAAAAGATCACCGATCGGTACTGGTCGCCGATGTCGGGGCCCTGGCGGTTGACCTGCGTCGGGTCGTGCATCTCGAAGAACGCATCGAGAAGCTCCTGGTAGCTGATCCGCTCCGGATCGTACTCCACCTCGACCACTTCGGCGTGACCGGTGCCGTGGCCGCAGACATCGTGGTACGTGGGATTCTCGGTGTGGCCCCCCGCGTAGCCCACTGCCGCGTCGGTCACCCCGTCCAGCCGCCGGAAGCTCATCTCCACACCCCAGAAGCAGCCCGCGCCGAATGTCGCTTTCATGAGTCTGTCCTCCTGCTTGGAGAACCCGCTCATTCAATTCCGCCTTCCCGTCGGTCGAACCGACGGGAAGGCGGAATTGAAATTGAAGAGACGATTGGCGAAGGTCCGTATGTCTCACTCGGGCTCGAACACGTCCTCGATTGGAGAGTTGAGCGCGTCTGCGATGGCGAAAGCAAGGGAGAGCGACGGAACATAACGCTCCTGCTCGAGCATGATGATCGTTTGACGGGTGCAGCCGGAGAGCTTCGCGAGCTGAGATTGGGTCATCTCGCTGGCCTCCCGCAGTTCGCGAATTCGATTCTTGATCCGCGCCCTAGCCATCGATGGTACCTGAGAAGTCGATGATCAGCCGGAGAACGGGGTGGAGGAACGATACCCAGACGATGGTCCCGTAGGCCATGATGTAGAGCCACCCCACCGGTACACCGCCGCGGTCGATGTATGCGTCGTACAGGCCGATACTGACGAGGAAGATCGTGAGCAACACGATGGTGGCGGCGATCTCCGTCGCCCGGCTTTCGACCTTTTTGTCCCGTTCGTCAATCTCGCCGGCGCGCTGTCCGTTACGCGTCCACCAGATGATCGCGAAACCGATGAGATAGCCGGGCAGGATGATGGCCGCGAGGATCGACCGCGTGCGGTCGCCCGAGGGCGACGCGATGCCGTCCAAGCCGCTGTCGGCGATCAACAGCGTGGAAGCGATTCCGATGGTCAACCAGGCGGCGCAAGAGATGATGGCCAGCTTTCGGGCGAGGGACATGGCGACCTCCCGTTCGTGGTCTCGGAGTGTAAGAAATAATTTACTTCCTTGTTCACGAAATGTCAAGTATTTCTTACTTATTGAGTGAGAGTCACCTCAGAGAAAAGGGAGGGGCTGAAGCCCCTCCCTGTCGGTTCATCGGTTCATGTTACGCGCTACTCGGGCTGCCACGTGGGAACGCGACCCGGAGTCCACGGCGCTCCGGCAGTTTCGAGATTGGCCTCGAACGCCTCGAGATCGGCGACCAGCGTCTGCAGTCGATCGAGCTCGGTGGTGAAGGCCTCGCCGGCCCAGCGGTAGCTGTCACGCTGGGTGCCCGTCGGGCCCAGGGTCGTGGTCCAAAGTCCTCCCACGATGCGGTCGACGCGATCGCTGATGGACGGTGGAGTGAAGACGTTGCGTTCGCCCTTGGTGGGATCGCCGATGAGGGCGATTTTGATGTCGTCGAGGGTCGTCTGGAAAGCTCGCGCCGTCGCCAGGTCTTCCTCGCTCGCGGCCGGTGTGTCGAGGATGGCCTGCCGGAGATGGGCCAGACGATCGCCGACCTCCTTGGTCACCTTGACCGCCCCGTCGACCGAGCGCTGGAGACGTGCCACTTGCTGCTCGAATTCGAGGGCCTCGGCGGGAGGCGCGCCGGGCAGCGCGGCGAGGGCGAGATCCACGACCTCGAAGTTCACCGGTCCGGCGAGATCGGTCATGACGCCATCGATCTTCTTGTCCATGCTCACCGAGTAGCTTCCGGGAGCGACGAGGGGACCGATGACGGGCATGCCCCAGCGTCCCGGTTTTTCGCCGGAGATGTCGGTGGGACGCGAGCTGGGATAACGAAGATCCCAGGTCACGCGGTGGAGGCCCTTCTCGGTGCAGCCCTTGATGCGGCGAACCACGTTGCCGTCGGCATCGCGGATGGTGAAGACCATGGCCGGGTCGAGCTCTTCGTCCTCGGCGCGGAGCTCGTCAAAGGATGGGATGACCTGGTCGGCCTCGGCCTTGCGCGCTTCCTTCTCGACCTCGACACGCTGATCGGTCAGGCTCTTGTAGCCATCCTTGAGGTAGTAGGTGAAGGTGGCGCCATAGGGCGGGTTCTCCGCGGTGTAGAAGTCGTGGCCGCGGGAGCCCACCCGCGACCTCTTCTCCATATAACGAAGAGCATCCCTGGCCGGGAAGAAGATGAACTCGTCTTCGAGGGCCTGCTCGGTGATCTGGCGAAGCGGTGTGTAGTCATCGAGAACATAGAAGCCCCGCCCGAAGGTGCCGAGTACGAGATCATTCTCGGTCCGGTGGATGTCCATGTCGCGGATCTGGATGGTGGGCACACCGCCCTTGAGCTGCACCCAGTTGGCGCCCTCGTTGACGGTGGCGAAGACACCGAACTCGGTTCCGACGAAAATGAGCTCGGGCTTGACGTGATCCTGGATCAGCGAGTAGGCGGGTCCGCGTTCCGGCAGATCACCTGCGATGGAGGACCAGCTCGCGCCGCGGTCGCGGCTGACATAGACAAGGGGCCTGAAGTCGCCCATTTTCTTGTTATTGAAGACGGCGTAGACGGTGTCGGCGTCGTGCAGTGATGACTCGACTCTGAAGGCATAGCTTTCCTTCGGCACGCCGGGCGCCGCCGCGGCGACGCGCCAGTTGGCGCCGCTGTCCTCGGTGACCTGGACCAACCCGTCATCGGTGCCGACATAGATCAGACCCTCGACGAGGGGCGACTCGGTCAACGCGACGATGTTGCCGTAGTCGGACGTTGAGATGTTCTTGGACACCGCGTCGATGGACTGGATCTTGCCGAAGACCGGCAGGGTGTCTCGGTCGATGCCCTGGCTCAGGTCGGGGCTCACGGCCGTCCAGGAATCGCCCCGGTCGTCGGAACGATAGAGGCGCTGGCAGGCGAAGTAGAGCCGGGTGGGGGAGTGGGGGCTGATGATCAGCGGCGAGTCCCAGTTCCAGCGGTGGGCGTCTTCGCCGGGCTCTTCCTGCGGCTGGATGTCGATGAGCTCACCCGAGAGACGGTCGTAGCGCACGAGTCCGCCGTACTGCCACTGCGAGTAGACGATATTGGGGTTGGTGGGATCGACAACGGTCTCGTAGCCGTCGCCGCCGACGGTGACGAACCAGTCCTCGTTGGAGATCCCCGACTTATCGAGGGTGCGGTGCGGGCCGCCCAGCGAGTTGTTGTCCTGGGTGCCGCCGTAGACATAGTAGAAGGGTTTGGAGTTGTCGACGCTCACCCGGTAGAACTGGGTGATGGGCAGGTTGGCGATGAACTTCCAGGTGGCGCCGCGGTCATAGCTGAGATAGGCGCCGCCGTCGCAGCCGACGATGAAGTGGTCGGTGTCGGCGGGGTTGATCCACATGGCGTGGTTGTCGACGTGCTTGTTGTCCTCGCCGACCTTGGTCCAGGTCTTGCCGCCATCGACGGTGTGGTGGAGCCAGGTGTCCATCGAGTAGACGGTGTCGACATCCACCGGGTCGGCAACCAGCTCGTTGTAGTACTGCGGGCTGCCCGCAAAGTAGTCCGAGAGCTTCTTCCAGGTCTCGCCACGATCCCTCGAGACATAGGTCCCGCCCTCGTCGCGCTGGGCCTCGATGACGGTGTAGATGACATCCGGGTCGGCTGGTGAGACGGCCATCCCGATCTTGCCCATGTCCACCTTGGGAAGACCCGTCTCGAGCTCCTTCCATGTGGCGCCGGCATCGGTCGATTTGTAGATCCCCGTCTCGGGGCCGCCGTCGATCAGCGTCCAGACGTGGCGCCGGCGTTGGTAGGACGTGGCGTAGAGGACATCCGGGTTGCGGGGATCCATGTGGACCTCGTTGAACCCGGTGTCGTCGGAGACATGGAGGACGCGCTCCCAGGTGGCGCCGCCATCGGTGGTCTTGTAGAGACCGCGATCGCCGCCGGATCTCCACAGCGGACCCTGAGCCGCCACATAGACGACGTCGGTGTCGCGCGGGTCGATGACGATGTCACCGATGTGCTCGGAGTCCTCAAGACCCATGTTGGTCCAGCTCTTGCCGCCGTCATCAGTGCGGTAGACACCATCACCGAAGGCCACCGAGCGTTGGCTGTTGTTTTCGCCGGTCCCGGCCCAGATGGTGTTGTGGTTGGTGGGGTCCATGGCGAGGCAGCCGACCGAGTAGGAGTCCTCGGAGTCGAAGATGGGCTCCCATGTGGTGCCGTTGTTGACGGTCTTCCAGATCCCGCCCGACGCGGTCGCGACATAGATCACCTGCGTCTTGTCGGGTTGGACGGCGAAATCGACGATCCGGCCCGAGTTGTAGGACGGTCCGATGAGGCGGAATTCGAGACCCGACAAGGTCTTGTCGGACATCAGAGCCTTTGGTTCGTCGTCGTCGGTGTCCTTGGCTTTTTTGGCGAAGACATCAACGGCGGGAATGAGGACGAGGACCGCAAGGGTCAAGACGAGAAAACGGCGCATCAGATCCCTCCCAGGAATGACGTTGGCTGAGCGCCGATCAGCTTCCGGTCCGACCGCGGCGCGACAGCGTTGTGAAGATTAGCACGAGCTGTCGGAATCGGGCAGGGAGCAGTGAGCAAGTGTGCAGTTGTACGCTGGGTCGGGCGGAGGAATGAACCGCAAGGACGCAAGGTTCGCCAGGGTCATCGCAGGGCATCGAATTAGAGAGTAGGGTGTCAAAATAGGGATGCGCCTCGACTCCGTGCGTCGGTTGTGGTGGCATCGGCGGTTCGATCGAAACACTAAGATCACGAAGGGCCACAAAGATACTCACGAAGCATCGCAACCAAGAGGTAGGTCTCCGAAGCTGTGACGTTCAACGACTTCGTGCGTCTATCCGCCGAACCTCAGCCACTTGTTGAAACGCAAAGTTCGCAAAGAGCGCCAAGAACATCGCAAAGGACATCGCATTGTTGAGCCAGCGCACCATCCCAGGCTCTCGTCTAGCCCGAAGTATTCATGAGGTTTCGTCGCGAGGGCAGCGAGGCGCCGATGCCAGTCGAGTTTTGTCACCGTTGGGGGCGGGGGGGTTCATGAAGGTACGGTGTGCACCCCCAAGTGGGAAAAAACGACAGGCGCGGGGTGATCGTTGGGCGCAGCACACAGCTCAAGAATACTTAGGGGGAGGGAGGGGGGGATAAAAAAAGTGTAACGAACGCCCACAAGCAAGGTGGTGCAT
>JARFRM010000097.1 GCA_029287235.1 Thermoanaerobaculales bacterium | reverse complement strand
ACGAGGCGCTCTCCTTCGATCGAGTGCCGGACAAACTCGTCGTGGTCGGCGCCGGTGCCATCGGTCTCGAACTTGGATCGGTCTGGTCACGACTCGGCAGCGACGTCACCGTAGTGGAGCTTCTGCCGCGAGCGGCCACCGGATTCGACGAAGACGTCTGTAAGGGCCTTGAACGCGCCCTCAAACGACAGGGCCTGAAACTCGAACTCTCGACCAAGGTCACCGGATACAAGAAGGGCGCCGGCAAACGCCCAGCGGTACTCCAGGCCGAAAAGGATGGCAAACCTCTCGAGTTTCCCGCCGACAAGATCCTGGTCGCGGTCGGTCGCCGGCCCTTCACCGAAGGGCTGGGGTTGGAGGACGTGGGAATCGCTCTCGATGAATCCGGTCGTGTGCGCACCGATGAACACCTGAAGACATCGGTCGATTCGATCCACGCGATCGGCGACATCGTCACCGGTCCCATGCTCGCCCACAAGGGGGAAGAGGAAGGCGTTGCCGTGGCCGAATCCCTCGCCGGACAGGCCGGACACGTCAACTACGACGTGATTCCCAACGTGGTCTACACCGATCCCGAGCTCGCCATGGTCGGTCGCACCGAAGCGGAACTCAAGGAGGCCGAGGTCCCCTTCAACACCGGCCGTTTCATGTTCAGAGCCAACGGTCGGGCCAAGAGCCTGGGCAATGAGACCGGAATGGTGAAGATTCTCGCCCACAAAGAGACCGATGAAATTCTTGGGGTCCACATGGTCGGACCGCGGGTCTCCGAACTCATCGCCGAGGCGGCCATCGCCATGGAGATGCGCGCATCGGCCGAGGATCTGGCCCGGACCTGCCACGCCCACCCGACTCTGGCGGAGTCGGTCAAGGAGGCGGCGCTGGCGGTGGACAGGAGGGCTCTGCACAGCTGACGTTCCCCGGTCCGGTCGTCGGTCTCCCCCGCGCTTCTCCTATCCCCACTGCGTGACGGCGAAATAGGCGCGATCGGGCGGGCGAGACGCCCGCCGCCACAATGGAACACCGCCCCGGCCTATTGTGGGGGAGGGCGTCCCGCCAGGCCGTTGCTCCGAATCCGACCTGTGGTAAAAACAACGCCCATGAATCGTCCCCATCTCCTCGTGGTTTTCTTGAGCCTGGCTGCCCTCGTTTCATGCACTGACCGTGCACCCGAAGTCGATCCCGCCTACCGCGCCGGGATCGAAGCCGCCTGGGCCGAGCGCGAAGCGAGGCTGACCGCAGACGACGGCTGGCTCACCCTCACTGGGCTCTATTGGCTCGATGAGGGCCCGAACATCGTCGGTTCCGCGGACGACGCGGCCGTCCGGCTTCCCGACGGCCCTGCGCTGGTGGGCTCACTCCACCGCGGTGACGACGGTGCTGTCACGCTTCTTCCGGACTCTGGAAGCGGTCTCACCGTCAACGACGAAGCCGCAACCGAGCGGATACTCGCCACCGACACCTCTGGTTCTCCCGATCTCCTTCACAGCGGCCGCATTCTGTTCTACCTCATCGAACGGGGGCCCCGCATCGGTGTTCGCGTCAAGGATCCCGAAGTATTCATGAGGTTTCGTCGCGAGGACAGCGAGGCGCCGATACCGGCCGAGCTTCGGGCGTCGTTGCGGTAACGGGGGTCAGACGATTCGCTCGCGGATCTTCGCCGAGATCACATCCATCAGCCAGACGGTGCCGGCGATGAG
This sequence comes from Thermoanaerobaculales bacterium, assembly GCA_029287235.1. GTDB lineage: Bacteria > Acidobacteriota > Thermoanaerobaculia > Thermoanaerobaculales > Sulfomarinibacteraceae > JAHECW01. The sequence goes on along the minus strand of JARFRM010000097.1, from coordinate 3,043 downwards.
CAGCACCAGGGTGCCGACCTCGCCCCACTCGCCGAGGTCGACCCGGGGCTTGAGGATGTAGCCGATCCCGCCACCGCCGACAAAGCCGATGATGGTCGACATCCGGACGTTGATGTCCCAGCGGTAGATCGTGAAGCTCAGGAAAGGTGGAATGACCTGGGGAACGACGCCGAAGCGCAGAACCTGAAGCGATGAGGCCCCCGTGGCGGCAATGGCCTCCATCGGCCCGGTGTCGATGCTCTCGATTTGCTCAGAGTAGAGCTTGGTCAGCGCCGCCACCGAGTGGACCCAGAGCGCGAGGACGCCGGCGAACGGACCGATACCGACCCAGGAGATGAAGATCAGCGCCCAGACCAGGGGTTCCACGGCGCGCACGAAGTTCATCAAGGTCCGGGCGAGGGTGTAGGCGATCCGAGCCGTGAGGGTGTTCCTGGTCAGGTTGCGGGCCGAGGGAAACGCCAACACGAACGCCACCGGGATCGCGAAGGCGGTGGCCATGAACGCCAGAAAGATTGTCTGGACGAGAAGAACCAGACCCTCGTGGAGCACCGCTCCCGACGGGTGCATGAGCCCTCGGACGATGTCCGCCGCCTTACCGAACTTGGTCAGAAAGGTCAGCAGATCGAGCTCGGTGATGAGCCATCCGGAGAAGAAGGTGAGCTCAATGAAGATGGCGGTGAACCAGCCTCGAAGGGTCTGAGTCCATTCGAGGGGCGCTTCCCAGTCGGGAACACCACGCACCCATGCGCGGCCGAGGGACGAGCCCAACTGACGGTGGAACAGGTTCCACAAGAGCGCCAGAGCGAGTCCTCCCCCCGCAGCCCAGGCGTAGTGGAGAAGATCGAGAATCTGCTCCGCAGACAGCAGCAGCCCTGTCGGACCCCGCCGGCCCGAGAAGGCCAGCACCAGGAACTCCACCATGAGCAGCGTGATGCCCAGCAGAACGGCGTCCACCGCCGTCGCCTGGAGACGGGCGAGGTTCCTCTCCCAAGCCGCCGCGCGCACGCCCCGGTCGTCCTTGGGACCCATCAGAAACCCGTGTTGGACGCGGGCTGGGCGTCCTCGCCGTAGATCTCTTTGAACGTCCTCTGGTCGAACTCGTCGGGCACGCCCTCCCAGACCAGCCGGCCGTCCCGCAGAGCGACCATGCGGGTCGCGTACCTGGTCACCAGATCGATGTCGTGGAGCGAGCACATGACCGTCATGCCCTCATCCCGGTTGAGAGCCTCGATGTGGCGCATGACCGAGTGGCGCAGGGCGGGATCCAGCGATGCCACCGGCTCGTCGGCGAGGATCAGTCGTGGTTCCTGCATCAGGGCGCGGGCGATGGCCACGCGCTGCTGCTGGCCGCCGGATAGCGCGTCGGCGCGGCTGGTGAATCGGTCACCGAGGCCCACGCGCTCCAGGGCGGCGATGGCCCGCTCGTGTTCCTCCGGCGGGAAGGAGAGCACCAGGCTCGAAGCGAGCGGGCTCCGGCCGAGAGCGCCGGACAGCACGTTGGTGAGCACCGTGTGCCTCTTCACCAGGTTGAACTGTTGGAAGATCATCGCCGCCTGGCGACGCATGTTGCGCAGACGGCCACCCTTGGCGCCGGTGATCTCCTCACCGAGGATCCAGACCCGCCCTTCGGTGGGATCGATGAGCCGGTTGATGCAGCGCAGCAGGGTCGATTTTCCTGATCCCGACAGACCGAGGACAGCGAGGAACTCACCTGTGTGGACCTCGAGAGTCACATCCTCGAGAGCCCGAACCCCACCGGGATAGACCATCCCGAGGTTTTCGATGCGGATCGCGCTTTCGACCGTCACGCGCCGCCCCCCTGCTTTGCCTTCTTTCGTTCGAGCTTGGCCTCGGCCGCCTCGAGGAGCTTCGACGCGCTGACGCCGGTCCTCTTGAGGGCGTCGCGGAAGTCGTCGAAGTCGGCATCGGTGCACGGAGCCGCCGCCACCCCGGCGACCAGATCGTAGTAAGCGCCCTGGCCATCCGATGTTTCGAGGAATCGGTGGAGCGAGGCCTCGAAATCCCTCCATGTGGACTCGGGAAAGCCGCGACGAACGCAGCAGACATCGTTGGGGATTGGATCGGTGAGAGCGAGAACACGCACCGTTTCGAGGAAGCTGTCTCTCTGCTCTTGATCGGCCATGTTCTTGAGGATCAGAAAGCGCGCATCGCCGACCTTGGTACCGTCGCGTTCGTTGGCGGCCGACGGGGGCGAATAGAACGATGCGCCGCCGGCGACCTTGCCGTCCTCCACCGCCCGGACGGCGTTGGGGTGGCCGCCGGCAAACAAAATGTGACCGAGCTCCACCCCGGCTCGCTGCAGGAGAGCACGGGCGAAGATGTGGCCCGAGGTCGAGGTCTCGTCCGAGAAGGCAAAGGTCTTGCCGTTGAGGTCCTCCAGGCGGTTGATCCCCGAGTCGGACCGGGTCAGCACGCAGCCGTAGTAAACCTTTGAAAGTTCGGGCGCCGCCTTTTTGGTGCGATGCAGAATCTTCGTTTCAAGCATCGTCCCCGGCCGGTTGTACTCGAGCTCCTTGCGGCCGTCGCCAACCAGATCGTTGGGGCCCGAAGTCACATATCGGCTCGCCGCGGCGACAACCCCGTCCTTTCGATCAGCGAGATACCAGACCGCCTCCCGGTCATCGGCGACGGGAACCTCGACCCAACCCGGCGCAGACTCGTCGAGGAGCTCCACCAGCATGGCGCGCAGTCGTCCCCGGATGGTTCGTGGGAAGGCGATCTTCTGATCAACCAGGTTTTCGAGCCGTTCGGGTTCCCCGAGCGAGGATCGGGTGATGATCACGCCGAAGCGATCCACCGATCGCACCACCTGTAGCCGAGCCTCGGCGCCATACCGTGCATTGGCGAGAACGTAGGCGAAAGCCGGGATCCAGGCAACGTCGGCCTGTCCCGCCCCGAGAGCCTCGATGACGGCGGCATAGCTGGTTGGAACCTGGGATCTCAGGGTGAGACCGCTGTCGGCGCGGACAAAGCGGGCGAGCTCGTCACCGCGGCGAACCAGGGTGCCCTGCTCCACCGAAGG
>JARFRM010000070.1 GCA_029287235.1 Thermoanaerobaculales bacterium | reverse complement strand
TTCTCGCCTGCGTCAGCTGCGCCAAAGAGGCGCCGCCGACACCGGAGCCGACGGTTCGGGCCATCAGACTGTTCGAGGTCGGCTCGGAGAATCTCCTGTCGCAGCGGGAGTACCCCGGTCAGATCACGGCCGCCACCGAGGCCCAGGTGAGCTTCGAGGTCAGCGGCCGCATTCTCGACCTGCCGGTCGGCCAGGGCCAGCGGGTTCGACAGGGCGACCTCCTGGCCCGGCTCGACCCGAGCGACTACCAGGCGCGCCTCGATGCCTCCACCGCCCAACGCAACGCCGCCCTCGCCGACTACGAGCGATTCGAGGAGCTACTGGCAAAGGACGCGGTGTCGCAACGCGACTTCGAGAGCCGCAAGCGGAACTGGGAGGTGGCCGAGGCGAATCTGCGGATCGAGCAAAAGAACCTCGCCGACACGAACCTCCACGCGCCATTCGCAGGGCGGGTCGCACGCACGTACGTCGAGCGCTACCAGAATGTCAAGGCGCAGGAGTCCGTCCTGCTGCTGCAGGACGACCTGCACCTGGAAATCGACGTCTCGCTGCCTGAGGCCGCGCTGCTGCAAATCGGTCGGTCGACCGATCTGCAAACTCTCAACCGTCTCCTGAACCCGGTCGTTTCGATCTCGTCGCTGCCGCCGGACACCACCTTTCCCGCCCGCTTGAAAGAGCTCGCCACTGCAGCCGACCCGACAACCCGCACCTTCGAGGCCACGTTCGCCTTCGCCGCACCGTCCGAAGTTTTGATCCTCCCCGGGATGACGGCGCTGGTGAGGATGAGAGCCACCATCGACGAACTCGGCGCCGGCATCGCCGTCCCGGCGAGCTCAACCGTGATCGACGCCAGCGGCGCTCCCTCGGTCTGGCGTGTGAACCGCGACACCATGGAGGTGCACAGGGTCGCCGTCGAGCTCGGTGAGCTGTCCGGCGACTCGGTCGTCGTCGAGCGGGGGCTCGAGCCCGGCGATCTCATCGCCGCATCGGGAGCGAACCAGCTCCGCGAGGGCATGCAGGTCCGGTCGTCGGAGACGCCATGAGCTCCGCGTTGGGACGACGTGATAGGAAAGACGTGTTCGCACCATGAAGCTCGCCGACAGCGCCATCGACAACAAGGTCTTCTCCCTCGTTCTCACGGTCGTGATCCTCGGCGCCGGCGTGATGGCCTTCCAGGGCATGAGCCGCCTCGAGGACCCCGAGTTCACCATCAAGGACGCCCTGGTCGTGACACCGTACCCCGGCGCGACCGCCTTCGAGGTCGAGGAAGAGGTCACCGACGCGATCGAGATCGCGGTGCAGAAGCTCGGCCAACTCGACCAGATCGAGTCCAGGTCGGTCCCGGGGCTCTCGACCGTGACCGTGACCATCAAGGACAAGTACGACAGGAGCACCCTGCCGCAGGTCTGGGACGAGCTCCGGCGCAAGGTCAACGACGCACAGGGCGACCTGCCTCCCGGGGCCGGCCCGTCGCTGGTGATCGATGACTTCGGAGACGTCTACGGCATCTTCTTCACGGTGTCGAGCGACGACTACTCCTACGCCGAGCTCAAGGAGGTAGTGGACCTGCTGCGGCGTGAGCTGCTGCTGGTTGAGGACGTTGCCAAGGTCGAAACCTTCGGCGAGCGCGTTGAAGCCGTCTACGTCGAGCTCGACCGCGACCGCATGTCCCAGCTCGGGATCTCGCCCGACATCATCGTCAACGAGCTGCGCGAGAAGAACCTGGTCGCCGATGCCGGTCGCGTCGAGGTCGGCTCGGAGTTCATCGCCATCTATCCGACCGGCGAGTTCAACGACATCAAAGACTTCGAGAACATGTGGCTGAGCGGCGGCAGCGAACAGATCTACCTCCGCGACGTTGCAACCGTCCGGCGTGCCTACATCGAACCGCCGGCGAACTTCATCGTGCACGACGGCCGGCGCTCGATCGGGGTCGGCATCTCCACCGCCTCGGGCGGCAACGTGGTGGTCATGGGTCAGGCTGTCGAGCAGCGGATGCGCGAGCTCGTCCCGCAGATCCCGCTCGGCATCGAGATCGGCATTGTCTCCCTGCAGTCGGGGGCGGTGACCACGGCGATCGCCGGGTTCGTGACCAGCCTGTGGCAGGCCGTCTTGATCGTCATCGTGGTGCTGCTCTTCTTCATGGGTGTGCGGTCGGGTCTCCTGATCGGATTCATTTTGGTGCTGACGATCGTCGGCTCGTTCATCTTTCTGGCGCCAATGGGCGTGGCGCTCGAGCGCATCTCCCTCGGCGCCCTGATCATCGCCCTCGGGATGCTGGTCGACAACGCCATCGTGGTCGTCGACGGCATGCTGGTCCGCATGCAGTCGGGCTCCAAGCCGCGGGACGCCGCCACCGAGGTCGTCGCCCAGTCAGCGATGCCGCTGCTCGGCGCGACGGCGATCGCGATCCTGGCCTTCGCCGCCATCGGTACCTCCCAGGACGCCACGGGCGAGTTCTGCCGCTCGCTCTTCCAGGTGGTCATGGTGTCACTGCTCTTCAGCTGGGTCACTGCGGTCACCATCACCCCGCTACTGGGCATCATGTTCCTCAAACCGCCCTCAGGCGACCCCGGAGCCGACCCCTATCAGAGCCCTTTCTACCGAAAGTTCAAGGGCGTTCTGAAGAGCTGCATCCGCTACCGTTGGGCCACGGTCGTGGTGGTGCTCGTGCTCTTCGCGGGATCTCTGTGGGGATTCAAGTTCGTCGACCGCAGCTTCTTCCCCGCGGCGACCCGACCTCAGTTCATGGTCGACATGTGGCTGCCGCTGGGTACCGACATCAGCGAGACCGGCGCCCGTGTCGCCGAGGCAGAGCGCCACATCCGGGGGCTCGACGGCGTCACCCACGTCACCTCGCTGGTCGGTCAGGGTGGTCTGCGCTTTCTGCTGACCTACCAACCGGAGAAGCAGAGCAGTTCGTACGCCCAGCTGCTGGTGGACGTCGACGATCCCGCGAAGATCGACGGGCTGATCGAAGACATCGAGACCTACCTCACCGAGACCTATCCGAACATGCTGGCCTACGGCGCCAAGTTCCAGCTCGGCCCCGGCAGCACCGGTAAGATCCAGGCGCGCTTTAGCGGCCGTGACCCTGACATCCTGCGCGAGCTCGCCGCCAGCACCGTGGCCACCTTCCAGGACCACCCCAACACCAAGGCGGTCAGGACGGACTGGCGCGAACGGACAAAAACCATGCGACCGGTCCTGGCCGAGCAACGGGCGAATCTCGCCGGCATCGGCCGGGTCGACGTCGCCAACACCGTGCGCGAGGGGTTCCAGGGCCGGACCGTCGGTCTCTACCGGGAAGGTGATCTTCTGCTGCCGGTCGTGCTGCGCGCTCCGGAGGACGAGCGGCAGAATGTCGAGAACATCAACCAGCTGCAGATCTGGAGCCCCAGTGCGCAACGCATGATCCCACTGCGGCAGGTGGTCGAGGGTTTCGAGACTTCCTACGCCGACGAGATCGTGATCCGGCGCGACCGCAAGCGCACGCTCACCGTCTATGCCGATCCGATCAGCGGCTCCTCCACGTCCCTGTTCGCCGATCTGCGGCCGCAGATCGAGGCGCTCGAGCTGCCGTCCGGCTACACCCTCGAGTGGGGAGGAGAGTACGAGGATTCGGCGAAGGCCCAGGGCGCCCTCGTCGCCAGCCTGCCGATGTTCATCCTGATCATGGTGCTGGTGACCATCGCCCTGTTCAACTCGCTGCGCCAGTCGGCAGTGATCTGGCTCAACGTGCCGCTGGCTCTGATCGGCGTCACCGTGGGGTTGCTGGCCACCAGCCAGCCCTTCGGTTTCATGGCGCTGCTCGGCTTCCTGAGCCTCTCCGGCATGCTGATCAAGAACGGTGTGGTTCTGGTCGACGAGATCAACCTCCAGGGCACGACCAAGGGCATGTTTGACGCCATCGTCGACTCGGCGGCGAGCCGCCTCCGACCGGTGGCCATGGCGGCGTCGACCACCGCCCTCGGCATGATCCCGCTGCTCTTCGACGCCTTCTTCGTCTCGATGGCGATCACCATCATCGCCGGCCTCATGTTCGGCACCGTCCTGACCATGTTCGTGCTGCCGGTGCTCTACTCCATCTTCTACCGGGCCAAGCCCTCGGAGGTGTCGGGATGAGAAATCACAGGGCATCCATCCTCCTGGTGTCGCTGGCCGCAGCCTTTCTGACCGGGTGCACCACGGTGGGGCCCGACTACGAGGCTCCCGTTCCCACCGTCCCCGACGTCTGGTTCGAGACCGCGGTCGCGGGAGTGGCCGAGGGCGACGCGTCCCTCCAGACCTGGTGGACCCGGCTCGAAGACCCGACCCTGGTGTCATTGATCGAACGGGCCGGGGCCTCCAACCTCGACCTGCGTGAGGCCGTCGCCCGCATCAACGAGGCACGCGCGAACCTCGGGATCGTCTCCGGCGAGCGCCTGCCGAGGGTGGACGCCGTTGGTGAAGGCTCACGCTCCCAGCTCAGCGACAACGGGGCCCTCGACCAGGTGGCGCCCGCCGACGGCTTCAAGGCCCAGAACCTCTTCAACCTCGGCATCGACGCTAGCTGGGAGATCGACGTTTTCGGACGCATCCGACGTTCGATCGAGTCGGCTCAGGCGTCCTACGAGGCGTCGCTCGAGGACTACCGCGACGTCATGGTGACCCTGTTCGCCGAGGTGGCGCGCAATTACATCGGCGTTCGCGAAAGCCAGAAGCGGATCCAATTCGCCGAAGCCAACGCCGCCGCCCAGCGGGCCACCCTCCAACTCACCAGGGAACGCCACGACGCGGGCGCGACCTCCGGCCTCGACGTGGTCCAGGCCGAATCGAACCTTCGCAACACCGAGGCCCAGATTCCCAGCCTCAAGATCCAGCTCAACACCTACCTCAACGCGCTGGCGGTCCTGCTCGGCGAGTACCCCGGTGCCCTCAACGAGGAGCTGGAGCCCGAGGCGCCACTGCCGCTGCCGCCGGCCGAGCTCACCGTCTCCATCCCCGCGGACCTGCTGCGCCAGAGACCGGACATCCGCGGCCGCGAGCGCGCGCTGGCGGCGCAGACGGCGCGGATCGGCGTGGCCACGGCCGACCTCTACCCCCGCTTCTCGCTTTCGGGGTTCTTCGCCGTCTCCGCCCGCGACGTCGGCGATCTCTTCGACGGCGACAGCGTGACCTGGGGCATCTCGCTGCCGATCCGATGGCAGCTCTTCGACCGCGGCCGCATCCGCAGCGCCATTGATCTCGAGCAGGCGCGCACCGACCAGGCGCTGGTTGGTTACGAGCGCACCGTGCTGCAGGCCTTCGCGGAGGTCGAGAACTCGCTCGTCGCCTACTCGCTCGAACGCACGCGCCGGGATTCGCTCGCCGCCGCCACCGCTGCCACTCAGCGCGCGGTGGAGCTGGTCTCGATCCAGTACCAGGAGGGCCTCGCCGATTTCCAGAACGTCCTCGACATGGAGCGCTCGCTGTCCTCCCAGCAGGACCAGCTCGCGGTCAGCGAGGGCCAGATCCTGCAGGACCTGATCGCTCTCTACAAGGCGCTCGGCGGCGGTTGGGACCCGAACCAGGAGCAGGCGCCCGTACCAGAGAGCTGACGAGAAATGCGGGATGTGAGGCTCGCGACCACACTCGTCGTCTGTCTGATCGGTCTCGGCGTCACGTCGACGGCGGCAGCGCAGAGTTTTGAGCTCACGCCGTTCGCGGGATGGCGGTTCGGTGGTGGGTTCGAAGACCTGGCGACCGGCGCCGGCGTCGATCTGGACGACGGGCTCAGCTACGGCCTGATCCTTGGGATTCCCTGGAACGCGCAGCACCGCTCCCGTCTCGAGCTGATCTGGAGCCGGCAGGACACGGCTATCGGCGCCGCCAGCGCCGGGGATCCCGGGTTCGACCTCGACGTGCACTACCTCCACGTCAGCGGCATGGTGCCCTTCGCTACGTCAAACGACAGGCTGGACGTGCTGCTCTCGATCGGCGCCGGCGCCACCATCATGCTGCCTGGTATCGACGGCGCGGGGTCGGAGGTGCGCTTTTCGGCCAGCGCCGCGGTTGGTCTCCTGTACCACGCCTCCGATCGGATCGGCATCCGGCTCGAGGCCCGTGGGTGGTACACCTTCACCGAAGCCGGCGGCGCCGTCTTCTGCTCCGGCGGTTGCGTGGTCGCATTCTCAGGCAGCGGTTTCGGCCAGGGCGAGCTGACGGCCGGGCTGCAGCTGGGGTTCTGATCCTCCTCGAGTCCGTTACCGGTCCCCGCGGCCAGCGGCCCTCTCGTTCCGAGCTCCTCGAACTGCCTGGTAGTTTTCCGAGTTTGCA
>JARFRM010000038.1 GCA_029287235.1 Thermoanaerobaculales bacterium | reverse complement strand
GGATCTCGATGTGCTCGTGGATCTGCGACGCCAGTTCGCGGGTCGGAGTGAGGATCAGCACCCGCGTATGCCGACTGCGGGTGTCGGCCATGCTCTGGAGCATCGGCAGCACGAAGGCGGCGGTCTTGCCGCTGCCGGTCATCGCGCAGGCGAGGACATCACGACCTTCGAGGGCCGGCGGTATGGAGCTCCGCTGACTGGGGGTGGGTTCGGTGAACCCGAAATCCCGGATCCCTCGCTGGATCGCGGGGTGGAAGTTCATATCAACAAATTTCAAAACAGTTCTTTCCTTGAGCGGACGCACGACCGCCGAAGCGGGTCATCCGCGAGGTTACTTTCCGGCTGTGTTGTGGGAACGAGAGACTTGCCGGGGAGGCTGCCGTCCGGGCCTGGGAGGCCCTGCAAAATGTCTGCTGTCCACTGCATCGACGAAGTTGGTCGGAGGGAGCAGACGCGACACTCTCTCATATTCAGGCGCCTTTGGCAAGCACATAGGTGCCAGGTACGGCTAGTTGATGAAAACCTCCTAATCGCTGGATCCATCAATCTCCTCCTCGCCATCGGCGGAAGATACTCTCTCGTCGAGAATTTCCACCACCCTCGCGAATCCATCGTCCTCCCTTCGACGTTGAGCCCCTCGACTCAACCACCGGCTGGCCGTATCCTGGTTCTTGTGCAGTGCATTCGCGATGTCCTTGAGGCGAATGGAATAGAGTTCGAAACCAACAAGCGCAATTGCCTCCCTTGCTCTGACTACGTCTCGAATCTGACTTGGACCGGTCAGGTCGACCAACCGCCACTTCATCGTTCGACATGCACGACTGACGAAATCCGGGGCCTCAATCCTCGGCCGTTCGGTCTCAGTACTTCGACCCAGTTCATCGACAAAGGGCACCTCTGTTCGACGGTTCCCACCAACGAGATTCCCAACCCTCGGTTGCGCTCGGGACCACCACGGAAGGTGCCCGGGTGCCTCGCCGATCCATGTCGCATCCCTCGCCCCGCGAAGAGCCCGCGTGTAGCGTCGCCTGGCAAGCCCAATCGAGGAATCGAAGACCGACAAAGTCTCACCGATATCAACAATCCCGAGCTTTGAATGACCGAGAAGCTCTCGATGGCCGGAATATTCGTACAACGCTGGGTCATCCACAATCCCAGCGGTAACCGGGTTGAGATGGATGTACGCAAGCAGCTGATCGAAGTAACGCTGATCCTGCACGAGTATCGCCTGATATCGCCCCTGCCAAAATGGGCCAACAAGGCCGTGGAAACGGTTGAATCGCTTGGTGAAGCCGACCTGCAGGGATGCCATGGTGCGCGAAAGCGGGACTCCAACGGTACGCAGAAGGAGGTGATAGTGATTCGACATGAGCGTCCAAGCGAAAAGGACAAATTCGTCCCGCGCCTTGATCTTCGCAAGCTGATCTACAAAGACCTCTGCCGCTCGTCGATCCTCGAAAACCGGTTCTCGCCTCGTGACTCGGCAGAACACATGGTAGATCCCACCATCCACAAACATTCTTGGTTTCCTAGGCACAAGCCCCTCCCCGCTCGCTGCTCGTTTCGAATGAAAGTATTTTATCATGTTGCCGTACCTGGCACCTTCGTGTGTTGACCATCCATGTACGATGGGTACTTCTGGAGGCGCGATGCAACGGTCCTTTTCTCTAGTGTGTGTCTGTTTGTTGTTCTTCTTCGCAGGTTGTTTCACGGAGACCGATGACGGGCCTTCCCCCGCAGAAACGGTGCTGGTCCAGGTCGGAGACACGGCTCCCGGATTCGAGTTGACGACCCTCGACGGCGAAGCCTTCAGTCTCGAAGCCCACCGCGGCAAGATTGTGCTGATCAACTTCTTCGCCACGTGGTGCCCGCCCTGTCGCGAGGAACTCCCCTTTCTCGAGAAGGAGATCTGGCAGACTTTCGACCGGGAGAAGCTGACGGTCCTGGTCATTGGCCGCGAGGAGAACGACGAGATCATTCAACCGTTTGTCGACAAACACGGTTATAGCGTGCCCTTCGCCGGAGATCCCGAGATGGTCGCGTACTCCCAGTACGCCACACGATTCATCCCGCGCAACTTCGTCATCGGGCCCGACGGAACGGTCCTCTATCAATCCCAGGGCTACGATCCTCGAGAGTTCGAGGAGATGGTCGAGCTCATCGAAGAGGCGGTCGCCGGTCTCGATGCCGTTGAGGGTGAAGCTCCACCGGTGAGTTCCACCGCCGCCTGAAGCCGCAATCGGAATATCCTGCCATCTCCGGGCCTCTCTCTTGCAAAGGAGAGGCACATGTCACTGCAGGCACGGCTCGATCGGATCAGGGAGTCATTTCAGAAGGAGGCACCTCCGGCAGTGCTCGAGGTGTTTCACCGCGTCACCGGGGATCTCAGGGACTCCGGAATCGTCGACGCCGTTCTCGGTGCGGGCGACCGGGCGCCTGAATTTGCCCTCGTCGACACCCGGGGCCGCGAGACGACGCTTGCCTCGCTCCGGGCGAAGGGACCGGTGATCCTGAACTTTTTCCGTGGTGATTGGTGACCCTACTGCAACTCGGAGCTGGATGCTCTGAACAAGGTCCGTTCGCAGTTCGAAGAAGCCGGCGCCACCTTCGTCACCATCTCGCCGCAGATCGCCGGGAGAAGCCGGGCACTGATCGAAAAACGCAGATTCGGGTTTGAAATTCTGGCCGACCCAGGCCTCGAAACCGCGGCCGCCTACGGACTGCGGTGGGCGTTTCCCGACGACCTCAAGCAGATCTATCTCCAGTTCGGGATCGATCTCGCCGAAGCCAACGGCGACGACAGCTGGACGCTCCCAATCCCCGCCCGCTACATCATCGACAGCGAAGGCATCATCCGCTACGCCCGAAGCGACCCCGACTACACTCGTCGTCCCGAACCTGAAGAGACAGTCGAGGGGCTCGCCCAGATTCAGAACGCCGGCTAGCCTACCGACGACTCACTACTCAGCCTATTGCAGCAACCTGGCTTCGGTCATTCTGAGCACCGCCACGCCGCGGAGCGGCGCCTTCACACAACGTGACGGATGTATCGAGGTCTCTGAAGGGCAAGCTGGAAGCTCGCCCCTACAACGGATCGATCGTCTTTGTAGCGGCAAGCTTCCAGCTTGCCATTCTGTCCTCAAAGGTCAGTGAGGCATTGGAAGCGAGTGAGTCCGGGAGCGAGTCGAAGAATCCCCCGATGATTGGTTGGACCATGAGACAAAGGTGGCCTTCCAACCCTCGGGGGACCCTTCGACTTCGCGACCTCGGAGGTCGCTCCGCTCAGGGTGACAAGCGAGGACGACCATCCTTCGATTCGCGAACCCTGCAAGAGGCCATGCTCACGACTCACGACT
>JARFRM010000014.1 GCA_029287235.1 Thermoanaerobaculales bacterium | reverse complement strand
GAACCGGCTCTCCCAGCGGGCGACGAACTGCTGCCACGTCATCTCCGACGAGATGCTCCAGATCTCGCGAAAAAACGGGCTCCCCAGGTTGGCGGCCTGCATCTCGCGCGGCGAATCGGGTCGCGGTACGCTGCGGCCGTGTCCGTTGATCCTCGATCGGCGGTGATCTCTCCTGCGGCTCATACCTGCTCCAAGACTGTCCCCCGCAGTTCGTCACCGTCCGGTATACGGGTCGCGCCCCCGCGTCGTCACAACCGAAGTGATACCATCGCTCGGGGAGCCGGTCGCGAGCCATCGGGATCAGGGCTGCGGCCGCAGTGCTGCGACGATGATCGACATCCTTCAGGACGAACCGGACGACGATCGTCCGCGGATCTGGGCGATCGGCGGAGGCAAGGGAGGCGTCGGCAAATCGGTGCTGGCGGCCAACCTCGGTGTCGTCCTCGCGAAACGACGCGAGCGCGTCGTCGTGGTCGACGCCGATCTCGGCGGTGCGAACCTGCACACGATCTTCGGTATGCCCGACCCCGAGCTCACCCTGTCCGACTACCTCGACCGCAAGGTCGCGAGCCTCGAAGAGATCATCCTCGACACCTCGGTTCCCGGTCTGCATCTCGTCAGCGGCGCCCACGCGCTGCTCGAAATGGCCAACCCGAAGCACGGCCAGAAACGCAGGATCCTCCGCCACATCCAACAGATCGACGCCGATCACGTGATTCTCGACCTCGGCGCCGGAACCGGCATCAACGTTCTCGATTTCTTCCTCGTCTCACACCGGGGCATCCTCGTCGTCGTGCCCGAACCGACATCGGTCGAGAACGCCTATCACTTCATCAAGGCCGCCTTTTCGCGCAAGCTCAGGCAGACCGAACCAAAACAGAAGATCGCCGCGGCGCTCGAGAAGATCGCGTCGGACAATCGGGGGAAGTCCGGCAGGTCGGCTCGCGATCTTGTCGCCGACGTCATGGTCATCGATCCCGAGGCCGGAGCGGCGGTCCTCGCGGCAGCGGCGACCTTCGGCGCCTCCATCGTCGTCAACCGGGCGTCGAGCGCCAGCCACGAGCGACTCGCGGCGGAGATGAGCATGGCCTGTCGGGAGTACTACGGGATCGGTGTCGAGGCCCTCGGGACCCTGCCCGACGATCCCATGGTCGCGAGGTCGGTCATCGACCGCGAACCGGTGGTGTCGGTCCACCCCGAAAGCCCATTCGCCACCGCCGTCCGCCGGTTGGCCAACAACCTCCGGGGAGAGTGAGCCGTGGACAACATTCGCCGCGAGGACTGGGAGGTGCTCGGCGTGGAACCGGGCGCCGATCTCGAAAAGGTCCACCGCGCCTACCACGCCCGGCGCAGCCTCTTCGGGGCGGGGTCGATGGCGACCTACTCGTTGCTCGGGACCACCGAGCGTGAGGAATACCTCGCGAGGATCGACGCCGCCTTCATGAGGATTTCCAACGCGGCAGCCGATCTGACCCTGCCGTTCTCCGAAGAGCCGGAGCCGGACGACGAGGTGGACGCCTCACTCGCCGGACTCAGGACCCCAACCGACCTGGTCGGAGATCCCGGTCCCTACCTCCGCCACCACCGGCTGGTGTCGGGGCTCACCCTCGAACAGGTCTCCATCGAGACCAAGATCCGCCCCAACCTCATCGACGCCATCGAGAAGGAGGAATGGCAGAAGCTGCCGGCTCGGGTCTTTGTCCGCGGATTCGTGCTCCAGATCGCCCGCCTCCTGCACATGGACGACGCCGAGAAGCTCGCCGGGGCTTTCCTCGAAAAGATGAAGATCGAGCGCGGCGAGGACTAGCGATTCGTCGGACGAATCGCGGTGGGGGCTACCACGCGCTATCAGCGCGCTGGGGAACCCCATTCCGCACGACGTCTTCCTTGAGGAGCCCCTTGGAGAACAGGAGATATGCGGCCTGGTAGCCGGCGACGGTGTCGTCGACGAGCTTCGGCGGGACATCGTCGACCCGGTGGAGGCCTTCGGCCCAGAGATCGCACCCGTAGAACGACTCGGTGCCGTCGGGACGGAGGACCACGGCTTCCCGCAGACGGAGTTGGCCGAGCTTCTGATAGTTGCCGACCCATGCTCGACCCTCTTTCGGTCTCATCCTGAAGATGTCGCGACCGAAAAAGACGCTGTCATACGACATCCCGAGCAGACCGAGGATCGTCGGCGGAACGTCGATCTGGCTGCACTGGGTCAACACCTGGCCCGATTCGACCAACCCCGGGGCGTAGATGATCAGGGGCACCCGGTAGCGTTTGATCTCGAGCTCGTCCTTGCCGGCCGATGAAGCCGTGTGGTCGGCCACGATGACAAAAATCGTGCTGTCGAACCAGGGTCGGGTGCGCGCGGCTTTGAAGAACTCTCCGATGGCGAAATCGCTGTACTTGACCGCGCCTTCCCGCCCGGTCCCCGAGGGGATGTCGATCCTCCCGTCCGGGTAGGTGTAGGGGCGGTGGTTCGAGGTCGTCATGACAAAGAAGTGGAAGGGCCTGCCCTCGTCGTGGATCCGATCGGCCTCGCGGACGGTCCAGCGATAGAGGTCTTCGTCGCAGGCCCCCCAGGCGGTGGCGAATGTCACGTCGTCCTTCGCCACCGAATTCCGGTCGACCACTCGGTAGCCGTTGGATGAGAAGAACTGCTGCATATTGTCGAAATAGCTGTAGCCGCCGTAGAAAAACGCCGTGTCGTAGCCCCGATCGCGCAGCACCGACCCGAGGCTGAACAGACCGTCGTTGCCGTCCCGGTGGATGATCGATCGACCCGGGGTCGGTGGGATGGACAGGGTCAATGCCTCCATCCCCCGCGTGGTTCTCGTACCCGTGGCGAAGCAGCGGGCGAAGAGCACGCCGTCCTTCGCCACCGCGTCGATGTTGGGCGTCAGGCCGCGCGGGTCGGTGAAGGCGCCGAGGAAATGGATGCTCAGGCTTTCGACGGTGAGCTGGATGACGTTGAACGGCCGGATGGGACCCGGGTTGTCCACCCGATGAACGAAGTCCCGGGGATTTTCGGAGCGAAAGGCCGTAGCCGGGCTCCCGGTCAGTCGTCGGGCCCGGAGCAGCGCCCGATTTTCATCCATGGATCGATAGAACGCGCCGTAGTCGAGCTCCATGGAACGGAAGGCCGCAAAAAAGGAGAAAACCCCGTTCTTGGCGAGCTCGCGATTGTTATTGTTGCCGAGCTCGGGGATGTCCGACTGGCTGATGATCGCCACCGCCGCCAGGGGTGTGAAAACCAACGCCGCGGCGATGACCAACCGACGCCCCACTGGGGTGTTCGAGCTCAGCCATGCATCGATCCAGCCCGACCGCCGCAACAACCAGAAGGCCCCGGTGGCGATCACAGCCAACCCGATGAGGATGGCCGGCATGGGGTAGGACTGCCAGATGTTGCCCACCACTTCATTGGTGTAGACGAGATAGTCCACCGCGACGAAGTTGAATCTGACGCCGAGCTCGTGCCAGAAGACCCACTCGGATGCCGAAACGAAGGCGGCGAGAAAAAGGCCGAACCAAACTGAGACAAGAACGAACCTGCGGTGAAAAGCTGACTCGAAGAGACGCCGGGGAATCAATGTGAGCCAAATGATGAGGGGGACCGAGGCCAGAAATGCCGTCAACACATCGAAGACGAAACCGACGGCAAAGGCCACGATGAGACTGAGGTCAAAACCGAGAATATCCGCAGCCTTGAAGGCCAGGGCAAGACGGGTCAGCAGGCTGAAGGAGAGAAAGACAAGAACAAAGATCGCCACTCCTCCGAACCGATTGGAGACGAGGCGCCGCCAGCTCTCGGGGCCAAAGAAGGGCGTCTGTCGCGCCGATTCGTCGGGAATGGTCGTGCTCACGGGATGGCAGCCTAACACGCGAGCCTCCTGCAGCAGCCACCTTTGAGGGAAATTCGTGGTCCGTGGTCTTATCGCGGGCGTCCCCGCCCGCACATCTCCTATCCCCACCGCATGACGGCGAAGATGACGCGATCGGGCGGGCGAGACGCCCGCCGCCACAGTGGGAAACCGCCCCGGCCTATTGTGGGTGCGGGCGTCCCGCCCAAATGATGCCGATTCGGGTCATCAGATCCTGTGGTCCGGAACGAAATACTGCAGAACGCTCACCCATCAATCTCCGACAATCTCAGCGGCGCGATCGATCAGTCGGCGTACACCAGCTTGAGGGGCCGGCCGATCAGGCCCTCGATGGGCAGGTCACCGATGGCCATGGCCTCGGCCCGCGCCATGGCGCGGTCGAGATCGAAACCCTGCTCGTTGATGAGAAAGGCGCCCCACAGATAGCTCGCCCTCCAGCCAACCGTACAGTGCAGAAGAACCAGGCCGTCGTGACGCGCCAGAACATCAGCGAACCGACCCACGGCCTCGGGTGTATAGGGGTGGTCTTCGCCGCCGAGAGGAATGTGGACGTACTCGATTCCCAGATCGGCCACCAGTGCGGCTTCGTCGAAGGGGACCCGTTCGCGGTCGTCCACCTCGGCGAGGGATCGAAGATTGACCACAACGGTAACGCCCATTTCCGCAAAACGAGAGAGGGCCACCTCGTCCGGCTGGCCGGCGATGAAGACTCTGCCGTCCCGCCAGAGACCGCGAACCTCACCCTCGAATCCGCTCAGCTCGATGGGCAGCGCATCCGGGTCGAGCCCGAGATCGGCCGGCGGCTCACCCGCCGTCCCATCTCCGAAAGCCGGTATTGAAACGGCGGAAATCATGAGGATGAGTGCGGTGATGTTGTTGAGCGACACGGTGCCTCCTACCGGCGTTGTTTCTCGTTTCAACCTACGGAAACCACGCATCGGTTGTTTGCCTTCCGATTTTTCTGTGCCTCGCGCGAATCGCGACGGGATCGCGAGAAACCGGTGGACGCTAACGAGCCTCGACGACCTGAATGGCCGCCGCGGCGGCCGCCACCCTTTCCCGAACCGCCTCACGGGGCTGGCCCGAGATCTCGGCCAACGCCTCGAGCTTGCGGTTCCAGGGTGGTTTCAACGAGGTTCCCTGCGCCTCGCTGACGGCGAGGTCCTCTGCCAGGGCGACTTCCATCTCCCGACGCCGTTGCCGGGCCTCGACCCTGGCCTCCTCTTTGAGCTCGCCGACCAGCTCACCCGCGGGTCGATCCAGCATCTGAGCCAGGCGCTCCACCCGAAAATGCCAGCGCTGGAGCTCCAAAGGTCGACGGGAGGAAGGCGGTGTGTTCTCGACCGCAACCCAGTCCATCACGAGCACGTGCCAAAGAGGCCTCGCTTCCATACCCTCACTCCCTTCTTCGCGACGGACCTTCGTCGAGCGCCGGCAGTTGTCCGTGTTTGCTCTGAAATGCATCGAGGTAGTCTTCGAGCGCCAGGGTGACCAGAACCCAAAGTGGGATGTCTTTGATGGTCGCCACCACCTTCAACCGCCGCACGAGGCTACGAGGAACATAGGTCGAGAAATGATCGGGTCGCGTCCGCTCGGCGACCGTCGTCTCCGAACCGGCGGTCTTCGCTCTCCCACTCATGAAGATCCTCGTGTCATTGGTTCCAGCATATCACAAACATGCTTGTATGTATACATTTGTTTCAATCGATGACCGATTGAAACAAACGCGCAGCGACGCCGGACTTCGTGGAGAGGCGCTCCCGCCATCGACGACTCTGAAGGGCAGGCTGGAAGCCGCCCCCACAACCGATCTCGAACGATGACGCTACCGTCGGTCGGGGCCGGTCCAACGTGGGAAGAGATCTTCATCGAGCTCGATGTCGAGCAGATCGACAATCCGGTTGACGGTCTGATCGACGATCTCCCCCACCGTCTCGGGGCGGTGGTAGAAGGCGGGCATCGGCGGCATTACAACGGCCCCCATTTCGGCGACCTTGACGAACAGCCGGAGATGACCGAGGTGGAGCGGGGTTTCGCGAGGGACTAGGACCAATCGGCGTCGGTCCTTCAGCGTCACCTCGGCGGCGCGGGTGAGAAGATTATCCGCGTACGAGTTGGCGATACCCGAGAGGGTCTTCATCGAACACGGAACAACCACCATCCCCGCCGTCCTGAACGAGCCCGAGGCGATTGCCGCGGCGATGTCCCCCACCCGATAGCAGCGATCGGCCAGCGCCTCGACCTCTTCGATCGATCGATCGGTCTCCAGGGCGATGGTCCGCTTGCCGGCACTGGACACGACGAGGTGAGTCTCGACGTCGCTGACCTCTCTCAATACCTCCAGGAGCCGAACACCATGAATGACACCACTGGCGCCACTGATTCCGACAACGATTCTTTTCATTCGCGGGTGCACCTCGGTACTCGTCATGAGACCGGATCTTAGCAGGGCCGGACCGATCAACCCTCTCCGGCCCGACGAATCAGTCCCCGGCGGCTCCCGCCGTCGACATCCACCTCCATCGGTCGTTCGGTTCGCACGTGCCTGACGTAACGGCCCTCCCATACGGCAGGAACCCGGTCGAGCCAGTCGAGGTCCACCTCGTACTCACCGTCATGCTCCACCGAGAGATAGAGCACCTGTTGACTCAGCAGGTGGTGGAAGAAGTGTGTCCCCTGGCTCAGGTTCAGGGGTGCATCGGGAAGCGTGATCTCGACAATCACCCGAGCCGACGAAATCTGGCCCCACCGCACCGGCACGCCGTATCGCCCATCGGTGGTTCCCCACCGGCCGAATCCGACGAAGATCGCTGAACGTCCCTCGGCGAGAATCCCTCGGTTCACCGCATCAAGCTCCGCCACCATCGTCCTGGTCCGTTCACGGTCAAAGGTCTCGGCCTTCAAGTAGACGATGTCTTCGAAATCGGTCCGCGTGCCGTTCCCGAGGCAGTTTGCGGATGCGACGAAGATGTCGTCCCCGGTCAGGTCTTCAGGCCTCAGGGATTCTCTTCCGCCACGCCCCGACATGGTCCTGAGCTGGACGACGCCGTATCGGGCGGGGAGCCCGTGAACCGGGTCGAGGGTCGCCGCGATTTCGATCACCACCTCGCCCCCGGTCGCGGCACGCGCACATTCGAGAATGGTCTCGATCACCGAGGTGAACGGGATGTTCTTTGATCGAAGCAGAGGAGCAAAGGTCAATGCCCGCGGCCCGGGACCACCGAGCCCCGCCCCCAACCGGTCCGACTCCGGGTCGTAGGTCGAGGCGAGCAACTCCAGAGTGCCGTCTCTCTCTGCGTCGGCGAGACCCAACCTCACCAAGTGCTCATCCACGCGTCCCGGGTCCGGCGCCCCGGAGGCGCCGAGGTTCACCGCCCAGAAGCTCCGCTGCGTGTACTTGAGCAGATCATTGATCCCTTTGAACGGCGGGGGTGTAGTGGGCTGCTTCGGGCAGTAGCTCCACGCATGACCCTCGGAGATGATCCTCCCGAGCCCGAGGGCCAGGGAGACCCCACCCTCTTCCGGATCGTTTCCGGGCGCCGGGTAGTGGTTGTACGACCTTGCGACCGCCGTGATCGTCGGGTAGAAGTGATCACCGAAACGCGTGCCGAGAGTCCGCTGGATCACCACCGCCATTCGTTCGGCGCCGATGCTCTGCCCGGCGCCGAGCCTCGAGCTCACGGCATCGGCGAAGAAAGTCGAGGCCCAGACGAGCTTGATCGCATCGATGAGCTGTCGAAGTCGCTTTCTGGCGTCGTCGTGGTGGTTTGGCACGATCTTCGCGAGATAGGCTCCGCCGAGGGATCGCTCGAACGAGGCTTCGAGCACGCTCGATGGACGCACGATCAGGGGTCCATCCAACCTGTCCGCGACGCCGGAAAGTTTCTCGCGAATCCCTACCGGCAGCTCTCCGCGAAAAAACTCGCGCGCGATCTGTCGGTCGGAGAGCTCGGCAAAATCATCCGGCTGCAACCGGTTGCGCTCGAGAAAGGCCGAGAAAATGTCGGCCGCAACCACCGTAAAAGCCGGCACTTCCACAGCCACATCAGCGTTGTCCGGCAGCCTGAGGTTCCCGAGCACCTGCTCACGGAGAAGATCAAGACCAACGGCCGTATACCCGACCGGACCGGTTCCGATCACGTCGTCCGGCATTCTTCACCCGACCTTTCGAGTTTCGAATTGCGAAAACCCTTTGATTGTCGACCATCCATGTAGCTCTCAGCGTCGCCTTTCCATGGCGCTGTGTCAACACCTGGTATAGATTATCAGCCATGGTCATCCGGAATACCCTCTTACGGCGCCGCCTCAGGCGAGAGGTGGGCGGCAGAAACCTCGACACCGCCGACCGTCGAATTCACCGTCCACAACCGGGGTTCTCGAGGACCGTCCGTCAACTTCTCTCCGGTGCATCCCGCCGTTCCGGTCTCGTTCGCTGGGGTGAGTTCGCTGACCTCCCACTGCCTGATCTGTTGAGTCTGTCGACCGTCAGCGACCCGGACCGCGCAGGCCTTCTCGACCTCCTCGATCTCGCCTTCCTCGGTCGAGCAAGCGCCGGGGAGATGGACCTCGCCCTCAACGAAATGCCCATCGGCGCCAGCGACTGGGACTCTGCCCATTTCGCCGATGACCTTTTCCTCGGAGATCTCGTCCGGCAGGTATTCGCCGTCAAGATTCAAGGAGTGGAGGTCCCCGTCCACAGCAGATTTCTCGAGCGGGTCCTCGCCAGCCCGCCGGGCGACACCGATCACATCCGCTTTCGACAGGAGATCCTCGCCGAGCTCGAGGAGCGACCCTCACTCGCGGCTTCCACCGAAGAGCTGGCGCGCGCCATCTTTCGTTTTCTTTCTCTTCTCCGGGCTTCTCGCGACGACGCCCGCCTCGAGCCCGTCCGGTTCCGGCTGGATGTGCTGCGGGCGTTTCGCCACGTCATCGTGTTGATGACCGAGGGATTCACCGAGGCTACATCCGGCCTCAAACGTCTCGACGCGGTGGGGGCCGAGATCCGCCGTTCCCGCGCCTTCGGCCGGTTGGAGGCGTTGCTCGACCACGACGAGTCCATGGCTCACCTCGATCTCGAGATCGTTGTGGGAGCGGACGGCCGGCTCCGGCACCTGGAGATCCGCAAGCTGGCGGAGGGTCGGCGCAACCCGTTCTTCCGTCGTCCGATTCGACGGTGGTGGGATCGGTTACGGATTTCCTACCACCGCTATCGGCTCGGCGCCGACGAGCTGGTCGATCGGCTCGTCATGGGTGTTTACCAGGGCGTGGCGCCCGCCATGGTCAGGGCCGTTCAGACCCTGTGCCACCTCGAGGTCTATCTTGCAGCACGTGGAATGGCCGCGGAATCGCGGTCACGCGGGCTCCCGGTCTGTCTCCCGAAAATCGGCAACGGCGCTCATCTCGAGATCGAGAGCCTCTTCAACCCGCTCCTCCTCGCGATCACTGAACGGCCGGTTCCGTCTGATCTGGTGATGGACATCGCGGCGCCGATCACCCTGCTCACCGGACCGAATTCCGGTGGCAAGACCCGCCTCCTTCAAGCTATCGGCATCGCTCAGATGCTCGGTCAATCCGGACTCTACGCGCCCTGCCGGCGCGCTCGGATGCCGGTTGTTTCGGGCCTCTTCGCCTCCATCATTGAAGTCGATCGGGCCGACCAATCAGAGGGACGACTGGGCACGGAAATGGTCCGTCTCCGGACCCTGTTCGAGAACGCGCCACCGCACTCGCTGGTTCTCCTCGACGAGCTCTGCTCGGGCACCAACCCTTCCGAAGCCGTCGAAATCGTCGAGATGGTGCTGCGCATGCTCCACCGGATCGATCCGGTGGCCTTCGTCACCACCCACTTCCTCGATTTTGCCGACCAGCTCCAATCAGAACCCCTTGTCCAAACGCTTCGGTTTCTCCAAGCCGAGGTTGACCGCGAACATGGCGCCACCTACCGGTTTCGCCCTGGAGTGGCCTCGACGTCGCTTGCGGTGGGCACCGCCCGCCGTCTGGGAATCACTTTCGAGGAGTTGGAGCGCAAGCTAGCCGGGCGGACGCCCGGGGACGACGATGGGATTTAGGAGCCTGCACCGCATAGAATCGGCGGCGCCTTTCGGGCGGCATTTGGACCGTTTTTCGCCTGTTTCTTGGCCCATACCACCAGTATGAACCGGCGAATCAGGCGAAAAGCGGCCACAAATGACGCTCCGAAATCCATCCACCATCTATGCGGTGCAGGCTCCTAGCCCGACCTTCTCACCAATTTTCGTCACGAGGGCGTCGAGGCGCTGTGCACAGCTGGGATTTCTCATCTTCGGGCGCGGAGGCGTACTCTGCAGTACGTTGAGCACCCGGA
>JARFRM010000332.1 GCA_029287235.1 Thermoanaerobaculales bacterium | reverse complement strand
CCCCTTTGAAGGACCACCCCGCCCCCCAACCGCTCAACCGCCCGGCCACCCGCACAACGCCCCTATTGAACCCAAAAACGACCACTTGAATCTTGACCCTGTTAAAGGTGCAATATGGGTGCCTCTATAACTCGTAAAGTCCATGATGCTCTTCGTCGTTGAGGCTGTGGCATCGGTGTCGGGTATACCTGGGCGGTTGCCCGCCCAGGTCTACCCGACACCGATTTTGCACCGATTATGGAGAACGAGACCGGGATGGTCCAGGCGATCATTCGGCCGGATTTGTTTCGGGAGCACCGGCCGTTCTTGGTGAGTACTCCGGTGATTTTGGTGGGGGGGCCTTTGCAGAAGAGTGATGGGACGTTGTCGGTAAAGGCTCAACGCTTCGAAAAGGTCGAGGCCGACACAGAGATTGCGAGCCATGATTTCCACTAGATTGACGAAGCCTACAGGAATACGTATATTACACGTATAAGGAGCCATCGATGCAGAAAAAGCTCACCATCACAGTTGACGAGCAGGTCTACCGCGGCCTCCATCGCGTCATCGGCCGGCGTCGAATCAGCAAGTTCATCGAGTCGTTGGTTCGCCCCCACGTCATGCAGGATGAGCTCTTGGCCGCCTACGAGGAGATGGCCCACGACGAGGTTCGGGAAACCGAGGCCCTCGACTGGGCGGAATCAACCATCGAGGACATCGCCGATGAAGCGCGGTGAGGTCTGGTGGGTCAACTTCGACCCTTCGATCGGGGGAGAAATCCGAAAGCGGCGGCCGGCCGTGATCGTCAGCAACGACGCATCCAACCGCTATCTCAACCGCGTCCAAGTGGTGCCAATCACGAGCAACACCGCCCGCCTCTACCCCAGCGAGGCCTACATCGAACTCAACGGCGAGCAGCGAAAAGCGATGGCGGATCAGCTCGCCACCGTCAGCAAGCAAAGGCTTTCGGAACGTTTGGCCATCCTCTCGGACGCAGATATGAAGAGTATTGGCGGAGCCATCCGCGTTCAGCTCGCACTCGAGGGTTAACCCCATGCTTCCCAAGAACCGAATCCCGACACACCCGGGTGAGATTCTCCTCGAGGAGTTCCTGATTCCCTTGGAGCTCTCCCAGGTCAAGCTCGCCGCCCACATCGGCGTCCCTGTCCAGCGCATCAACGAGATCGTCCGCGGCAAGCGCGGCATCACCCCGGAAACGGCTTGGCTGCTCTCGCAGGCGTTTGGCACCACGCCCCAGCTCTGGATCAACCTCCAGTCCAACTACGATCTCGCGCAAAACAAGCCGGATCGGAAGGTCCGTCAGTTGAAGAGGGCTGGGTAGGCTTCGTGTCCGAAGCTCCGGTTCGTCGCATCACCCACATCAACCACTTCGTCGAACGGGTTTTCCGAGAGCCCACCCGCCTCAGCGATATTCTCCTCCGTTCCGGACTCACATCCCAGGAAATCGATGATGGATGGGTGCCTCTATCGAGAGTCAAGTCCAAATCTGAGGAAATGTTCCTCGTCGTCGAGGCTGTGGAGCTGTGGAAAACCCGCGGCGGGTTTTCCACAGCTCCACATTCACGCTTTGTTCAACACCTGTGGAATCTGAGCCAGAAGGTCAACAAGGGTGGCAACCTTCCTTTGACACCCATCACGGCTCGAGCGCCGATCGGACGACCCCGACGATCTCGTCGAGAACCGGGCTGTCGAACTCCTGGAGACTCTTCTGCATGACGAGTGCGCCCCGCTTGTCGAAGACGTAGATGTTCGCGGCGCTTTTCTCACCGCCCCAGGTATTCAGAAAGTGGCCCTTCCAGTCCAATAGTGTCCAGGCGTCTGGTTCCTTGGGAAAGCCGGCGACGATCTTTTTCTTGACGAAGAACGGTGCGCCCTTGAGGTGGGCGAGTCCAATCGAGCAGACCGTCTTCTCCTCCAGCTCGCTCGCCAGGGCGCTACGGAGCGGTGGACTCCATTCGGGGATCATCACCGAGCCCGTTCGATCACCACCGAGAAAGATCGCCACCGCTCCGCGGCACTCCTCCTCGGTGTGGGTCATTCCGAACTGATCCTCGATGGAGTACTCGAGGATCGGGGTTTCATCGGCCGCTTGAGCGTCCGTCGGCGACACCGTCGCCGCCACGATGAACAGGGCGGAGGTCCAACAGAATCGAGCTGTGAGACTTGTAGTCATCGATCAAGCATACCGGGCAACAGAACGCGGGAAAAGGTGCGACCCAGTAACCAATCTCCCGGGTGGGTGGGTGTCGGGTAGACCCGGGCAGTTACCTGCCCGGGCCCCCCACAGATCCGGACGTGCAGAATTCCCGCATCCGGCTCTTCAGGCGCATGGGTTCGCTGGGCGGCGATAAACCGTCGCGCACCTACTGGTCGATCCAGCTCAGCTATCCGATGCAGTCTCGTTGAGACGCTCCCGAGGTCCGATGTCCTCGCCATCTTTCCCTTCAGATGTTATTAATGAACATGTTCAGTGAACATGTTCATTTGAACCGAAAACGGACACTGACATGAATACAAATCCACCTTCCCGGCCCGGTACCCGACGTCAGAAACTGAAGGCGCATACACGCGAGCTCATTCTGCAAACCGCGCGCGCTCTTTTCGAGGAGCACGGATTCGAGGGGGCCGACGATGCGGGCTGTTGCGGAGCAGGCGGGCATCGCCCTCGGCACGATCTTCACCCACTTCCCGGACAAGGGCGCCCTGCTCCTCGCCGCGATTCTTGAAGACCTCGCCGCCACCGACCGGCAGATCGTCGACACCTTACCCACCGACGCACCAATCCGTGACCAGATCCTTCACTTGGCGAAGGCCGGGTATGGTTACTGGTGCTCCCGTCCGGCGCTTTCGGCGGTGCTATTGCGCGAAATGTACTTCATCACCGGTCCCTGGGCGGAAACCCGCAGGAAGGAAACCGACCGCTTCATCACCTACGGCCGCAACCTCCTCGAGGCCGCCCGGCAGCGTGGCGAAATCGCACCCGATGCCGACTGCCGCGAGATCATCCAAGCGCTGTACACCTTCTACATCGGACGCCTCATCCGCGCTGCCGGAAACAACCGTTTTGACCTCGAAGAACTGCTCGCCGATACCGCCGCATTCATCGACACCATGCTCTCGGGCATTGCCCGACGATCAGACTGAATGCACGGGAGGCCCCATGCTCGAACTCGCCCTTCGCGGATCGCATCGTTACTGGCTCTGGATGCTCATCCTCGCCGTATTGACCGGAGGCGCCGGGGCCATGTTCGTCTACCAACAGACGGCCGGCCTCACCGTGACCGCCATGGCACGCGACATGCCGTGGGGCTTCTACATCGCCCAGCTCACCTTCCTCGTCGGCGTCGCCGCCTCGGCCGTGGTCGTGGTGCTGCCCGACTACCTTCACGACGTCAAAGAATTCGGGCGCCTCGTCATTTTTGGCGAGTTCCTCGCCATCCCTGCCGTGATCCTCGCTATGCTCTTCGTCCTCGTCGACATGGGACAGCCCGCCCGCGTCGTGAACCTCTTTCTCCACCCGTCGCCTCGATCGCCGATGTTCTGGGACTCCGTCGCCCTGATGGGCTACCTCTTCCTCAATCTGGTCATCGGTTGGAAGACACTGCAGATCGAGCGCTACGGCATCGAACCACCCCGCTGGCTGCGATCGCTCATTCTCCTCGCGATACCGTGGGCGATCAGCATCCACACGGTCACCGCCTTTCTCTACTGCGGGCTCGTCGCCCGACCGTTCTGGCTCTCCGCTGTGCTAACCCCCCGCTTTCTCGCCTCGGCTTTTGCCGCCGGCCCGGCCCTGCTGATCCTCCTCAGCCTGACGCTGCGGCGACTCACCGGCTACGACCCCGGCGACCTCGCCCTTCTCAAACTCGCCAAGATCATGGCCTACGCCATGCTCCTCAACGTCTTCCTCATCGGCCTCGAACTCTTCACCTCGCTCTACAGCGGCTCGCCCGAACACATCACGCCGTGGGTCTTGCTCTTCTGGTCGTTTGACGGGATCGTGTCCCCCGTCGTGCCGTTTATGTGGCTGTCGGCCGGTCTCGCCATCGCCTCGATTGTGCTGATTGTCCGCCGCCGCACGTACGGGCGCGTCGCCAACCTGGTACCACTCGCCGTGATGATCGTTCTCTCGATCTGGATCGACAAGGGCGCCGGCATGATGACCGGCGGTCTCAACCCGTCGCCGCTCGGCGGGACGACCCTCTACTTCCCCTCGTGGGTGGAGATCACCATGGGTATCGGGCTCTACGCCCTCGGCACCATGATCCTGACCGTGCTCTACAAGATCGCGGTGACGGTAAAAACACCGTGATGGGTACCACGATCTCGACGCTCGACATCGCCGGTCTTCTCGTGGGCATCGCCGCCACACTCACCATGGTTTTGGTGTCGATGGATCGAAAAAATCTCCCGTCTGGCGGTGTCACACACGATTGGGGTGTATCCCTCGGCACGAACTTTCCGTCTCAAGGGTAGGAGCCACAAGTTCGGCAGGCTCCGGAGGCACAAAACCGCTCACGAGGACACGGAAAGGAGAGCTCACATGCCGTTTATTCTCGAAGCCAGAGACGTACTCCCCGAGGTTTCGGACTCCCAATCTGTTTTGATCGTGCCGTGCCGGTTCTGCCCTGCGGCAAGCATGGCGGTGAAAAGCGACGAATCCTACATCGAGTTCCCCCGAAGAGCTCTCAAAACGGCCTCGTACGAACGACAGATCGTGGAGATGAAAGATGCTTTCGCAGAACGCGGGATCGAAACCGATGTCTTCGAGAGCCATCTTGTCCACCAGTTCGTTCTCTGCATGTGGACTGGCCGGCGGAGACAGGCGTTGCTCGAGCGCGCCAAGGAGTTCGACGCAGTGGTGGTGATGGGTTGTGAGGCCGCGACCGCGACTGTACGAAGCACCCTCGAGTCCACCTCATGCAACGTCATTTCAGGACTGAGTTCCGAAGGGATCATGAGCATCCAGCCGAAGTTCTCCCTGCCGTGCACCGTGAGACTCGAGCTTGAGAGCATTACCCCTTTCGTCTACCCCGAGGGAGAAGACTCGGCAGCCAGGCAGATGTGAATATGCCGGCACCTGTGTGACGGACCGGAATCGATCACGAATGACAGAATCAAAGGAGCAAGCGTCATGTCGGAGAATCCTACCGAGACCAATAAATCGCACAAGAGTGGGAAGAATCGAATCGCAGGACAGCTGAATGTCACGGGTTGGGGATTGTTCTTCATCTGGGTGGGAGTGTCGCTCTTGATGGATCTCTCTTGGAGCGTCGGATTGATTGGGGTTTCCGCGATCGTCCTTCTCGGGCAGGCGGCGCGTCGGTCCTTCGGGCAAAGGCTCAAACCATTCTGGGTGGTTGTCGGGGTGCTCTTGTTCTTCGGTGGGATCTGGGAGCTCGCCAACATCGATGTTGATCTGCTGCCGGTCGTGCTCATCCTGTCCGGTGGGGCATTGATGTTGTCGTTGTTCAGGCGTGGTTCGCGTACCGATTCGCGAGATTGGTGCCACGGCACCTCGTACCGCGGTGCAGAAAGATGGCGTTGCTGCTCGTTGTCTACCGATGATCGGAGGTCAAGATGAATAGGCTGAACAACCGGGAACGAAGTCTGGTGTCGTTGGGTGCGGCGCTCGCGAGCAACTGTGTGCCGTGCATCGAGTTCCACATCCCCGGGGCGAGGCGGGCCGGGCTCAGCGATCGGGAGATCGAATCCGCTCTCGAGATCGCGGACAAGGTTCGGCAGGTCCCGGCGCGAGCTGTCCTCGAGACCGCGCTGGCGAGGACAGGAACATCTTCCGATGATACGGCCGAACCGGTGAGCTCGGAATGTGGCTGCTCCGGATCGGATCCGACATTCGGGTGTGATGGAGTGACCTGATGTCATTGAACTTCCAGCCCGAGGGTCGGCGTCATCTGACGGATTCCGGTGATAAGCTCTCGGAGCCCATCTCAGGAAGCTATGGCCTCGGAGGCACCATGGGTACCGAAACCTCTCGCCTTGTATTTGAGGATGTCGCGCAGGAGCTTTCGGATCCGCTGCGTAGATATCTGGAGCGTCTGGTCGGCAATCGCGCCACAGCCGATGATCTTGTCCAGGAAACCCTGATGAAGATCGCCCGAGCGTTGCCCGAGTTCGAGGGGCGGTCGAGTGTCAAGACCTGGGCTTTCACCATCGCGACCCGGTTGGCAACCGACCATTTCCGCAGGCCGCACAGCCGGGCGAAGATGGTGGAGATCGATGCGTCAGAACCGGTCCTCGTCGGCGATGTCGCGATCGATCAGCGGATCGTCATCGACGAGATGAACAGCTGCGTGCGGGAGGTCATCGAAAGCCTTCCGGAGGACTACCGGATGGCCTTGGTGCTCCACGATCTCGAGGGTCAGACCGCCGCACAGACCGCTGAGATCGTGGGGTGCTCGCTCGCCACCGCCAAGATCCGCATCCATCGTGCCCGCCTTCGCCTCAAGGAAGCCCTCAACCGGCAGTGCGATTTCTATCGCGACGAAAACGACGTGTTTCGTTGCGATCGTAGACAAGACGGATGATCGCCATGAGTGCCGTGATCATCCTTGTTGAATCGCGTCCCGGTGGCCTGGATCGATGATCCGACGATGGAGACCGAGACCGACGGTCGGCGCGACCGCGGTGAAAGGACGGGGCTATGTCAGTGCGCATGAGATGGATCTGGCTTCTTCAACGCGCGGCGACTGGGACCAAACGAACCAGGTCCCTGCTTACACCCGTCGGAGTCCTGGTGTTTGGCGTATTCACCGCGCTGTTCGTCGTGGTCGCAATTCTGGTCGATGATTTGCTGCGTCTGCCCAAACCGCTCCCGGACGACGCGGCCCTCCCGGTTGGGGCCCCTCTGATCGTTGTGGGGGCGCTGATCACAGCCTGGTCGGCGTTCCACTTTCTCAGGGTCAAGGGGACGCCCGTACCCTTCAACCCACCACCTCAGGTCGTCACAACAGGGCCGTACCGTTTTGCACGGAATCCAATGCTCACCGGGGTCTTCCTTGTCCTTTTCGGCATCGGATTCAGCATCAACTCGTTGTCAACGGTTCTCGTGTTCACTCCTGTGTACATCGCATTCAACGTCTGGGAACTGAAGAGAATCGAAGAGCCCGAGCTCGTGCTGCGGCTGGGCGAGGATTACGTCGAGTATCGCGAACGGACCCCGATGTTCATTCCGGGCGCGAAGTGACCGATCACCAGATGGGTCCCACATTCACCATTGCACCATTGTTCTGCATGGGCACCACTGATCACAGCCTCACAACGTGCACCGTCCCGAGCCGCATTGTGATGATGTGATCAGTGGCACCCACTCATTTTCGCACCCATTCCATTCCGTTTTCTGTTCCTGTTCCGTTCGGTTCGAGGGACGACGGTCGTGGTATTTTCAAGGTAAGAAAAATGAAAAGTCATATCCGCTACAAGCTCGGCGCAAGGAATGCCGGAGCTTCCTGACGATTGGTTCCCGGTGTGAAAGGAGCTGACCGATGAAAAGATCCCTGACCGTCACGGTGATCAGCGTGCTGGTGCTTGGAGCGTGCAGCGCGGCACATGCCAATGTCTGCGCCATCGACGATGTCCCGGCCGCAACCATCCTGTTCCCGTTCGTGGTCTTCGACTTCGACGCGTATCATGCCGGCACCAACGGCCAAGACACCATCTTCTCGATCACCAACATGTCGTCCGAGGCACAGATCGTTCACGTCACGTTCTGGACGGACTTCGGCGCGCCCATTCTGGATTTCAACATCCTTCTCACCGGCTACGACGTGATCTCGATGAAACCTTCGATCATCTTCGGGGCCGGCCAGCTTCCTGTGACCAGAAACGAAGGACACGACCACGATGAGGGCGTACGGTCGGATGGTCCGGTATCGGCCGCAAACGGCGCGCTGAACGGCTGGTGGATCGATCCCGGAATGGATGAGCCCGAGGCGACCAACGCCATGGCCGCCGGTCGGTGCGACCCCGACAACGAGGCCTACCCGGGCCTGTACGAAATACCGATCCCGCCGTCATTTCTCGATCTCTTCGAAAGCTTTCTGCAGATCAGCCAGACGGCCCCGCGCTACCACACCGACGACTGCACGCAGCCCTACGGTGAACCTTACGTACCGGCCCCGACTCCGTACTGGATTTCACGTGACGACACCGATCCGACCTGGATGTACATCACGGCTGACGTGGTCGAGCGCTGCGCCAAGCTCGATCCATCGGAAGAGGAGTACTACCAGGGCCAGATACACGACGACAACGTGCTGGTGGGCGACGTGTTCTGGGTGAGCGAGGATGACCGCTTCTCCGAGGCCGGTAACGCGATCCACATCGAGGCTTCGTCACACCTCGACAGCGTGGGTACGACGGCCCGGACCGGCGCTCCCGTATCCTTCTACCACCGCTACTCGATCCTCCAGGGCCAGAGTTCCGATCGGCGAGAGCCCCTGCCCACCGCGTGGTCATTCCGCTACCTCGGCGCAGGCGTCCCCGACATCGGAACCGACATCCGCGTCTGGAAAGGCTCGACCCTCTCCACCGACACCACCGACCTCGAACTCATCGGTGAATTCTGGTACTCGCCGGACGAGATGGTCGCCTCCAACTGCCAGGCCTACACCTACTACGCATGGGACGAGGACGAGATGGTCACCGTCGTTTATTCGCCGCCGTCGCCCTGGGAGCCCGTCCCGAACCACCTCCCGCTCGCCACCCAGGAGGTTCCGGTGGATCAGTTCGACGTCCCGGGCCCCTTCGGCTGGATGCTCTTCGTGTGGCCGCCGTCGAACTATGATCTGAACCACCCCGTCTTCCCCGACCCGCCGGACTACTACCAGACCTGGATGGGTGTGAAATACAACGCCTACGGGGTCTGGTCTGCAGCGAGAAACGCCTGGGTGAGCGGCAATTTCAACTGCTTTTCGGATCAGATCCTGCCGAACCTCGGGACGGACTATGACTACGTTGACGCCGACGGCTATGTAACGTCGCCACCGGTTCCATAGCGCGTTCTTCATGGGTGCCGGGTACGAATCGAGTCACATGGTGTCGGACGTGACACCCGGGCCATCGGTTTCGAGGTACGATCGCAGGACAACATTGTCAGGGAGGTCAGGATGAACCCCAGAGTCGTCGTCGCGGTTGTCGGTTTCGTCCTCCTGATGCGGGTGGCCTCTGGCGCCGAGGTCACAGGGAGCCTCCTCTTCGACGGACAGCCCGTCAGTGACTCGTTCTACGATCTGGGCCCAAGTCTGGTCTTCGCGGTCTCGGTCACGACCGGAACGCAGTTCGAGGGCACCGTCGACATCGAATCGGACACCTATGTCGTCACCGATCTTGAAGCGGACGACTACTACATCGACGTCTACCTGGATCGGGTTCCACCGGTGGAGGAACACGGCAATCCCGGCGACCTTCAGGGACAGACGAGGATCGAGCTCGTCTCTTCGCAGGGCACTTTCCAGAAGGACATCGACATGCTCTTCACCTACCGGGTCTACGCCCCATTCGCCATGGAGGACACACTGGTCGGCTCCGGTTGGAACTGCTCCGATTACCCGACCTTCTCCTACCCGATCACCTTCGGCCTGCAAGACATCGCGCGGGCCACCGAGTATGTTCTCAACGTCGATCTCGGCAGCTGTTCCGGACCGTCGGTGGGCTCGATCGAGGAACGCTCCGACCTGCCGTGGTTTGAAATTCCATGGGGCACCGCCGCCGAGGACTATCAGTCCATCTGGATCACCTGCACAGGGGCAAGCGGCAGCCCGCTGTGCATCGGACCGACGTACCGATATGCCGACGGGAGCCGGCCCGGACTCTTCCTCCGAAATGGAGAGGATCCGGGTCGAGGGATCCACCGCACCGACGCCCACGTCGTCCCGGCTGTGGCGAAGGCCCGGGGCGCCAACGGGACGTACTGGTTCAGCAGAATCACCGTCACAAACGGGGAACCGTTCGATCAATTGATCGACATCATCTATACGCCTCGCGGGGTTGACGGGTCAGCTGACTATCTCACCACGACCGAGATGGTGCCCGTGAATGAACGGGTCATCTTGTGGGATCTCGTCGGGCGGATGACGGGCTCCACGGGCACCGGTTCGGTCGAGTTTCGCGGCAGGAATCTCGTGATCAGCAGCAGGACGTTCACGTTCTCCAGCTCCGGCGGTTCGTACGGCCAGGGAATCCCACCCATCCAACCGGAGCACGTCCTCAGCCTCGATGGAACAGTCTCGGCTGAGATGGTCGGAGTCGAGGAGAACGTCGATTTTCGGACCAACCTCGGCCTGTGCGAGATCTGGGGCGAGCCGGTGACGGTTCGTGTCTGGATCAGCGACGGTGAAGGAGGACCACCCAGCCACGCCGACTACCGGCTACGACCTTACGAAA
Organism: Thermoanaerobaculales bacterium; assembly: GCA_029287235.1. Lineage (GTDB taxonomy): Bacteria > Acidobacteriota > Thermoanaerobaculia > Thermoanaerobaculales > Sulfomarinibacteraceae > JAHECW01. Next base: position 2,069 of record JARFRM010000332.1, on the reverse strand, counting down.
ACATCCAGATCAACCGGGTGGCCAGCGTCATCGCCGGTTCGTCCGAACTGGACGGGGGCATCGTCACGGTCAGCGTGACCGAGGGCAGCGGACGGGTCGGCGCCTATCTCTCGGTGGTCGACAATCAGACGGCCGACCCGACCTACATCATCATCGCTGGGCAAAAGCCCTCGGGGAGCTGATCGGCGCCACGGTTTCGGCGCCAGGCTCAAGTGACTGGGCCTCAGGCTTTAGACCCTTAGGAACTTGAACGCCGCGAACGATCTAAGGTTCTAAAGCCCGGCACTAGTCCATTCTGTAATCCGAGAATCGGGGCATGTCGCGTTTCGTCAGGATTCTGTCGCGCCCGTCCATTCTCCTTCCAGCCTCAAGGTGCCACATTTGGATTTGAACGGAGGGGTGCCAGGGTGGCAACACTTTTCGCATCGTTTCGCATGGATCGCATCGGCACCGGAACTTCGCGAATGATCCGGGCGAGAACTGAAAGGGGGAAATTGATGAGGACTCTCAGGAATGGTGCGACGCTCTTCTTCGTCTTCATGATTGGCGGGGCTATGACCACTCCTTCGGCCCGGGACCTGTCGTTTCAGGCGGGTGATCTCTATGCCCTCCTGAGGACCTATTCGTTTTCGACGGATGCCATCGTTCGAATCCAACCGGGTGGAGCCGGTTCATGGTCGGTGTTGAGCGAGTTTCCGACTGGGATTTGGCCCACCACGTTTACCTACGACGCCTACAGAGGCCGGCTGATCTATATTCACAGCGCGGCCGTGCACGAGATTCGGGCCGTGGATGCTGACGGTACGCACACCGTTTTAGTGCCCGGTTGGCGGCCGGATCAGCTCGCCGCGAGGGGCGACGGAATTCTCTATATCTTTGAAGACGATACGGCAGCCGTCGGTTTCCACTATCTCGACGCCTCTGATGTGCTCCACGATCTTCTCGATGTAACGGGGACGGCGCGTTTCGACCTCGGCCCGAGTGCACGCTTGGACGAAATGATCTACGATCCCGGCACCAACTCCTTGATCGGGTTTGTCGGGGACTTCACGGGGATCGGGATTCCGGAATGTCCGTCGAGCAACGCATCCTGCGCAGTGCGGATTCCGCTCAACGCAGCGGGAACGCAGGTCGCAGGACCCGTGGTTGCGACTTCGGCGGAAATCTCCATTTCATTCGAGAGCCCCGTAGGCTCCGGCTACGTTCCGGGGGGCGGTATTCTCTGGGTGGTCGATACGAATTCGAATGACCAAGAACCCCGGCTGCAGCTCCTTGACCCGTCAACCATGGTGACCGTCCCCTATGCTTCCCCCGGGTACTACATCGGGGCCGCCGGCATCGGAGGGGGGACCTATAGCGCGGTTCGGGGCCAGGGTGTGACTCTGAATCCTCGCGATGAAAATCTAAAGGCGTGGAGTTTCGGCGATTCCGGAGCCGGCACGCCATTCGCCACCGGCGCGACCACGAACATCGCGTATGGCCGTTTGATTGAAATACACATCGGCCCCGGCGGCATCTTCGCTGATGGATTCGAGAGTGGCAACACCAACGCATGGTCCTTCACCACGCCCTAGCCCCGATACTGTTCAGTTAGGGCTGTGGGCAGGCTGGAAGCCCGCCCCACGATTTTTCGAACGCTTGTGGTGCAGCCATCTTGGCTTTACGAAATCTCCTGCTCCTGGCTTAACTGAACAGTATTGGACCTGGTCCGAAGTATTTAGAGCTGTCTGCTGTGGCTACGGATGCATCCGCGCCAAGCGATTCTTCTCACCTTGGGATGCTCACCTCGGAGCGGCACCGGAAAGACGCAAGTCGCGTAGCGGTGCCAGCGACCGTTCCTGCTCTCAATCCCTCCCGGGTCTGATGAGCCTCCGCAGCTGGGCGGCCGCTTTCTCGAGGATCCGGGTTTGGCTCTCGTCGAGCTCACTGGCGGACAGACTGAGGCCGGGCGTGATTGGCGCCCGGGTCACACGCTCGGATCGACGCCCTCCGCTTCGGCCGGATCGGGCCGTCGCCCGGCTCAGCCGGGTCAGGAGCTCGGAGAGGTCTTCCTCGGGATCGGGTGGCGG
>JARFRM010000303.1 GCA_029287235.1 Thermoanaerobaculales bacterium | reverse complement strand
GGGCCCCTCTATAAATAAATAAAAAATTTCCCCTCCCGCTCGTCTCTGGGCCTGCGGGGGGGTGACCGTAAAAAAAACTAAAACTTGTGGGCTCACCCGCTATCCTGGGCCGCCGGCCCCTCGGCCTTATATTTATATTTTTTCCCCCGCGCCCTCCCCCGCCCCCGCACGCTTCCGTGCGTTGCCAGGCACCATTTCCGTCGGACGAAAATGAGAGCCAGGCACGCGCCGCCGCACGACCCTACTGAACCGCCTTCTCGACACGTTCGATGGCCGACAACGGCCCGAGGGCGACGAGGACGTCGCCGCCCTCGATGCGTTCGCTCGCGTCGGGGTTGAAGATCGCCTCGTCGCCCCGTTTCAGGGCGACCACGATGATCCCGAACCGCTTGCGGACCTCGGCCCCGGCGAGAGTCTTGCCCGCGAGCTCCGACGACGGGTCGATGACGATCTCGGCGAGATCGAGCTCCACCGACGAACCGAGCAGGGATTCATCGATGAAATCGGTGACGGTGGGTTTGATGGCGCTCAGGGCGAGTCGCATTCCGCCGATCAGGTAGGGGTTGAGCACTCGGTTGGCGCCGGCGAGCTTGAGCCGCTCGTCGGCGTCGAACTCGACGGCGCGGGCGATGACGTTGATCGACGGGTTGAGCTGGCGGGCGAGGAGGATGGTGTAGACGTTGTGCGCGTCGTCGGCGAGACACGTGATGATGGTCTTGGCCTGGCCGATGTTGGTCGAGGCCAGGACCTTTTCGTCGGTGGCGTCGCCGCGAACGACCGGCAGACCGCGATCCTCCAGAGAGCGGCAGTGCTCGGGATCCAGCTCCACCACCGCGAAGGGGATGCCGCGTTGGTGGAGGATCTCGATGACGGCGTGGCCCATCCGCCCGTGGCCGCAGACGACGATGTGGTTCTTGAGGTTCTTCATGAGCTTGAGCTCCCTTCGGATGCCGAGGACGCGGCGAAGATCGGTTTCGAGCATGGCGCGGGCGAACTCGGTGGCGATGAGAAGGATCACTCCGATGCCGATGAAGGCGAGAAGGATGGTGAAGATCCGGCCGCCCAGCGAGAGGGGGAAGACCTCCTTGAAGCCGATGGTGGTCACCGTGATGGTGGTCATGTACAGCGCGTCGAACGGATTCATCCCTTCGATCACGACATAGCCGAGAGTTCCGCCGACGAGGACCATGAGGCCGAAACCGAATGATTTGACGATTGCGTGGATCTTCGGTGGGGTCACGACAAGATGGTAACGCATTGTGAGTGCTCGGTGCTACCATTCGGGCTGGTCCTGGATGGCCGGGGAGGCGTCATGGTCGAGGCAGAAGGTCGAAGCTACCCTTTCGACGGAGTCGAAGCTCTCACCCCCGAGATGCTGGAGACCTTTCCCTACGAGTACGCCTGCCGGGACGCCCTGGTGGAGGTCTCCACCGACGAGTGGAGCTGCGTCTGCCCATTCTCGGGATTGCCCGATTTCGGGACGATCACCGTCCGCTATCTGCCCGCCGAGGTCTGTATCGAGCTCAAATCCTTCAAGTACTATCTGATCAGCTTCCGCAGCGTCGGGATCTTCCAGGAGCACGCAGCCAACCGCGTCCTCGACGATCTCGTGGCGTCCTGCAAGCCGAAGTGGATGGAGGTCGTTCTCGACTACCGGCTTCGCGGGGGAATCCACACGGTCGTGACCGTGGAGCACGGGACACGTTAGCGTCACACCATCGCAGTCTCACCGCAAAGAACGCCAAGAACGCGAAAAGCAGTGCAAAGGACATCGCGTTTTTGACCCATTGCATGCTGTGCTGGCTGTCTGTGATGGGTTCTTCGGGATGGACATTGCGGTCATCGCGGTCTTTGCGTTTCCATCAAACCGCCGAAGCAACAACAGTCGATCTACGAAGTCGGCTGCTGATCCGCGATCGAAAACCCAACATCAATTGCGATCCTTGGTGGCGATCTTTGTGTGAATTCGTGCTCTTCGTGTTTCAAACCAGCCGTTGATGTTTCCAGAGTTCCGGTACGAAGTTTTTGAACGCTCCGGCCGATGACTCACGATTCACGACTCACGCCGTACGACTCACGTTTCGATGTCACCGCCATCACCGCCGTCGCCCCGAGGATGATCACCCCACCGACCGAGGCCCACACCGTCGGCACCTCGCCATGCACAAGCCACGCCCAGAACGGGCTGAGAACCGGTTCGGCGAGCAGGATGAGTGACGCCTCGAGCGCGGACACCCTGGCGATCCCCCGGACCAGGAAAGCATAGGCGATGCCGATCTGGAAGACGCCGAGAAAAACCACGATCGCCCAGTCGGTGGGAGTGGAGGACGAAACGGGGAGTGCCATGGGGAGGGCGATCAGCGCTGCCATGAGGTTTCCGCAACAGACGGCGGCGGTGGTCGCTCCGACGTCATCGGTGTCGCGGCCGAGCCACCTCAGCCCCATGATGCAGAGCCCATAGCAGAGTCCGGTCGCCGCACCAAAGATGTTCCCCACCATCGGGTCTGGCGCCGTGGCGCTCACCGGTTGGCTCCCGACAAAGAAAAACACCATGCCGGCCGCGAGGGTGGCCATGAACATCAGCTGCCGGAGGTTGGTTTTTTCGCCGAGCAACCACGAACCCAGAAGCAGGACATAGAGAGGGGCCGTGCCCTGAAGAAAGATGGCGTTGGCGGCGGTCGTCAGCTTGTTTGCGAGCACAAACGAGATCATGGTGCCGGCGTAGGCGCTCCCGACCAACCAGGTTCTCCAGTTCCAGGACCGCCGGGCGGTGGGGATGAGGGCGAAGATCGCCAGCGCCGCGACGGCGGATCGAAAGCACGCCACCTGCCAGCCACTGAGGGTGCACGCCTTGACCGCGGCCCCTCCGGTGGAAAAAAGGACCGCCGCCGCAAGGACCAACAGACGGTCGCGGCTCGCGGTGGAGGGTGGGCCGGTTGTCATCGGATATGCATCATACCCGGAGTGACGGCGAGACACCGTGAGTCGTCAATCACGTTCTCGATTCACGACTCCAGAACATCAAGAGTGGCGACGCCGGCGTGTGGTACCATTTTGCCGATGGAAGTCATTTCCATGGACCTTGGCGACTCTCTTCCCTGATGGGAAGAATTTTTTTGCCTGAAACGGTGAGAAGGACGCATTCGTAAGGAGTGGTGACCATGGTGGAGGACACCAGAAGCCTGGCAACCGTTGTACAGATCATGGATGAAGGCGCCGTGGGGCGAACCGTGACTCGGATGGCCGCGGAGATCGTTGAAAATGACGGCGGGGATGTGATGCTGGTCGGGATCCACACCCGAGGCGTCCCTCTGGCCGACCGGTTGGCGGGTGAGCTTGAGGGAATCTTCGGCAAGAAGCCCTCGGTGGGTCGTCTCGATATCACTCTGTATCGCGACGATATCGGTCCGTGGCGCCCGGCTCACACCCAACCGGTGCTCAAGAAGACGGTGCTGCCGATCTCGATCGACGACAAGGTGATCTACCTGGTGGACGACGTGCTCTACACCGGCCGCACCGTGCGCGCGGCCCTCGATACTCTGATCGACTATGGGCGCCCGCGGGCGATCCGGCTCGCGGTACTCGTCGATCGAGGGCACCGCGAGCTTCCGGTCGCGGCCGACGTGGTCGGTAAGGTCGTCGCCACATCGCGCCGCGAGGATGTTCAGGTGCGGTTGCGCCCGGCCGACGACCGAGACGGGGTCTGGCTCGGGAGGGAGGCGCCCGATGGCAGTTGAACGGGCCGAGGGCCTGTCCTCCAAGGATGTCGTCGGGATCTCGCCTCTGGGCTCGGGCGAGATCCAGTTGATTCTCGATACCGCCGAAGAGCTCCTCGAAGTAGCGCAGCGACCGATCAAGAAGGTCCCGGCCCTTCGCGGAATGACGGTCGTCAATCTCTTTATGGAGCCGTCCACCAGAACCAGGTTCTCCTTCGAGGTGGCCGAGAAACGGTTGTCGGCGGACACCCTCAACTTCTCGGCCACCGGGTCCTCGGTCAGCAAGGGTGAGACCCTCTTCGACACGGCGCGCAATCTCATGGCCATGGCGCCGGATTTCATCGTCATTCGGCATCCCAACTCGGGTGCACCGCACCGGCTCGCCGGGGTCGTTCCTGCGTCCATCATCAATGCCGGCGACGGCATCAACGAGCACCCCACCCAGGCGTTGCTCGATGCGTTCACAATGCGCCAGCACTTTGGTGATCTCCAGGGACTCACGGTCGTGATTGCCGGCGACATCCGTCATTCGCGGGTTGCCCGGTCCAATGCGTTCCTGTTGACCAAGATGGGGGCCGAGGTCCGGTTCGTGGCGCCGGCGTCGTTGCTGCCGGCAGAGGTCGAGAGCCTGGGAGTCAAGGCCTATCGCCGACTCGAACCGGCCCTCGAAGGGGCCGATGTGGTGATGATGCTCCGCATCCAGCTCGAGCGACAGAAGAAGATCAACTTCCCATCCATGCGTGAGTACTACGACTTCTTCGCCCTCACCGAGGAGAGGCTGGCACTGGCGGCTCCCGGGGCGAGAGTCATGCACCCGGGCCCCATGAACCGCGGGGTCGAGATCGATTCGTTGGTGGCCGACGGTCGACAATCGGTGATCCTCGAACAGGTGACCAATGGGGTCGCCATCCGAATGGCCATTCTCTACCTGCTCGCCGGAGGACTCAGTGACTCGGCTTCTGATTCGTAACGGACGTGTCGTCGATCCGACCCAGGGTCTCGACGAAGGTATGGACCTGCTCATCGAGGATGGCTGTGTGGCCCGGCTCGGCGACCGGCTCGAGGCGCCGGGAGACACCCCCGTGCTCGACGCGGCCAACCTCGTCGTGGCACCCGGATTCATCGATCTCCACACTCATCTGTGCGAGCCCGGTTTCGAGTACAAGGAGACCATCGCCACCGGCATTCGGGCGGCGGCGGTTGGCGGCTACACCGCCATCTGCGCCATGGCAGACACCGAACCGGCCAACGATGATCCGGCGGTCACCCGATTCATCCGCGAGAAGGCTGCCGAGGTTGGCCTGTGCCGCCTCTATCCGGTGGGTGCCGTTTCAAAGGGTCGAAATGGCGATGCGCTGGCCGAGATCGGCGAGATGGTGGAGGAGGGGGCGGTGGCCATTTCCGACGCCGACCGTCCGGTGAACAACGCGCTGCTGCTTCGTCGTGTCCTCGAGTACGCTCTGAGCTTCGACGTGCCCGTCGTCGCGTATCCGATGGATTCCGATCTTGCCGATGCGGGCGCCATGAACGAGAGCGCCGTCTCGACCCGAATCGGTCTTCGTGGACTGCCGGCAGCGGCGGAAGAATCGATGGTTGCGCGCGATATTCTGGTCGCCGAGGCGGTCCACGGTCGGCTCCATCTGACCCACCTGTCGACCGGGGCCAGTCTCGATTTGGTGCGTTCAGCCAAACGCAAGGGCTTCGAGGTGAGCTGTGACGTCACACCCCATCACTTCATTCTCACTGATGAGGATGTCGCCGCCGCCAACTACGACCCCAATTGGAAGACCTACCCACCGTTCCGTTCCGTCGCCGATGTCGAGTTGGTTCTCCAGGGGATCTATGACGGGACCGTTGACGCCGTCGCGTCCGACCATTCACCGCACCATGCCGACGACAAGGAGCTCGACTTCGCCGATGCGCCCTTCGGCATCGTTGGTTTGGAGACCGCGGTCGGGCTCGCCATCGACCGCCTTGTCCACGGCAAGGTCATCGGTATCGCACAGCTGGTGCGGCTCTTCTCCACGGGTCCTGCCGAGGTGTTCAACCTGCCCGGCGGGACCCTCCGCGAAGGTGAGCCGGCCGACCTGACCTTGCTTGATCTTCGCAAGCGGTGGACCGTCGACCCCGCGAGATTCAAGTCGAAGGCGCGCAACACACCCTTCGCCGGTCGTCAGCTCAGGGGCGCGCCGGTGGTCACCATCGTGGGTGGGAGGATCGTTTGGCAAGCAGCGATGTAAGTCGTGAGTCGTGAGACGTTGACCACGCTGGCGATTCGCTTTCAGACTTCGTGAGACGATAAGGTCAACGCTGCGGTTGATTGAAACGCAAAGAGCGCCAAGATCGCGAAGACCATCGCAAAGCATCGCATTTGATTTTGGGTTCCTCAGCAGTGCTATGGCTCTGAATTCTTGAATTCTCGTTACAAATTTTTCAGCCTTGGAACATTAAGTTGCATTATTTTGATGAATTGAAATTAGGGTGCGGTCAAAGCCGCACCGACGCTTTGCGTTCAACATTCGAGAGATCCTGCGAAGGTGCGATGGTCAATCATGCGACGTCATTGCGATGTTCTTGGCGGTCTTTGCGGTGAAACTGCGATGTGAACTTGGCGTTCTTTGTGTTTCAAGGAAACGCTGATGCTCACCAGGGTCGAGTCCGAGAGCCGTGGCCTCGCGGATTTCAGAGCAACGACTCAGGACTCACGACAGACGACTCACCGGTAGTGCTCCACTGTGCTATATTTCCGTTCCCGTGTGCCAAACGGAAGAGAGTACGAGGCCTGCCATGACTGAAGAATCCACCACCAATGAATTTGAACTGGCGCTCCAGGAAAGCCTGGACGCCGAAACCGCCAGAATCGGAGATCTGATCGAGGGCACCATTGTTGCCGTTCACGGCGACGTCGCCCTGGTGGATATTGCCGGGAAATCGGAGGCCGTGTTGCCTCGCGACGAGCTCGAGGAGCTCGGAACCGGCGACCCGGTCGAAGTCGTGGTGACCGGGGTTGGTGAGGAGATCACGGTCTCGCGTCGCATGGCCGTCGAGTTTCAACTCAAGGAGAAGCTGGCGGTCGCCGTCGAGACCGGCGACCCCCTCGATGGCAAAGTTGTCGGTCGACGCAAGGGCGGGTTCGATATCACGATCGCCGGAGTACGCGGCTTCTGCCCGATGTCGCAAATCAGCGACATTCGTGGAGAAGACCTCGACAGCCATCTCGGCCAGACCTACACCTTCAAGATCCTCGAGTTCGAACCCGAGAAACGCAAGCTGGTGGTCTCCCGTGCGGCCCTGATTCGTGCCGAGAAGGAGAAGCTCCGTGCAGAGGCATGGGAGAAGCTCGAGGTCGGATCGGTGATCGTGGGCACGGTCGGCTCGCTGACGGACTTTGGCGCCTTCGTCGATATTGGTGGGGTGGACGGGCTGGTCCATGTGACCGAAATCGCGCACCACCGAATCAACAAGCCATCGGATGTCCTGACTCTCGGTCAGGAGGTCGAGGTCAAGATCCTCGACCTCAACCAGGAGAAGAATCGAATCTCTCTCAGTATCAAACAACTGCAGAAGAACCCGTGGGACGATGTCGGAGAACGTTTTCCCGCCCGTGGAGCATTCTCGGGAACGGTGGTCCGCACCACCGACTTCGGGGTCTTCGTCGAGCTCGAGCCCGGTCTCGATGGATTGATCCATGTCAGCCAGCTTCAGCCTGGAGTCGAGCTCGCATCGCCCGAGATGGCGGTGGGGTCCACGGTGCAAGGTTGGATCCGCGACATCGACACCGACAATCACCGCATTGGTCTCACCATGCGTCGCCTGCCCGACCGTAACCCTTGGGAGCGCATCGATATGCGCTACCAGGAGGGCCAGGTTGTCGAGGGGACCGTGGAGAACGGCGCCGATTTTGGGGTTTTTGTCGAGCTCGAGCCGGGTCTCAGCGGACTGATCCCCATTTCCGAACTCGGGGTCGAGCGTGATACCGATCCCCGTACAGTCTTCCCCCCGGGAGAGCGGATCAAGGTCAAGATCATGACCCTCGATCCGGGACGTCAGCGCATCAGTCTGTCGGTCAAGGCTTACCGGAAGGATCAGGAGCGCCAGGAGTATGCCAATCACATGGACAAGGGGAGCTCTGAGCCGACCTTGACCGGCTTTGGCGCCCAGCTCCAGGCAGCCCTCGCACCGGTGAAGGGAAAGAAGTCGCCGGCAAAGAAGTCGACGAAGGCGAAAACCGAGACCACAGAAGCGAAAAAGACGAAGGCCAAGACCGCAAAAACCAAGACGACAAAGCCCAAGACGACCATTACCGCTGCGGCGAAGACCAAGTCGACGAAAAAGACGACCACCAAAGCCAAGGCGACCAAAGCCAAGGAATAACGGCGAGATCGTTCTGCAGCACAGAGCCGCAAGGGTCGAGCGGCGCATTCCGACCTTGTCCCGGGGAATTCAACCCGACTCGAATTCAGACCAAAAGCACCGCTCGTTTCGAGCGGTGCTTTTGGTCTGAATCTGGAGGCGACGCCCGGATTCGAACCGGGGGATAAGGGCTTTGCAGGCCCCTGCCTTACCACTTGGCCACGTCGCCAGGGAGGGTGATTCTATGCCACGGTTCTGCGAGGGTCAAGATCGGGGTGTTGAATTGCGAAGGTGCTAGCCCGAAGAATTCATGAGGTTTCGTCGCGAGGGCAGCGAGGCGCCGATGCCAGTCGAGTTTTTTCACCTTGGGGCGCGGAGGCGTACTTGACGGTACGTTGAGCACCCCAAGGTGAGAAAACTCGGCTGGCGCGGATGCATCGTTGGCCGCAGCAGACAGCTCATGAATACTTCGGGCTAGGGGCAAGACATCGCACCATCGCAAGCGACGCAGAGGCGCAAAGACGCAGAGCTGTCGCGATAAAGTCCGCCGATAAGGACGCGGGAACCGCCGCTGTGGCCCTTCGACATATACTTGTCCGCGTGACCGACGAAGCAAACGATTCATCCGCCGCCCGTTCTTGGTGGCTGGCGCTCGCGGCGCTGACGATCTGTGCTCCGTGGCCGGGGTGGGAGCCGGGGGTCGCGTCTCTCACCACCGTGGTGATCCTGCTCATCCTCCTGGCTCGGCCGCGCGGTGGTCGGCGGTGGGTGTGGCTGGGGGTCGTCCTCGCTCTGGCCGGGGCCGTTTCGCCGGTTGAAAGAACGCTGGACTCGGATCGACTGGCATCGGGTCTTGACGGTCACTGCCGAAAGATGCTCGCGACGGCGACGCGGCTCGTCGATGACGAACGGCTGAACCGTCTCTTCGCGACGACGGGCGAGGCGCTGGATCCGACCCTTCCGTTCGAAATCGTTCAATCCGTCGCCCGACAGACCGAGGGTCGGACCGTCTACCTCGCGGACGACAGGGGGCAGCTGTTGGCCTGGGGTGGAGCTGATCGTGCCTTTCCGGTCGATCTCAGGCCCATCGGTCCGAGGATGTGGGGGGTGGAGTGGTCCGCAGCTCGTGGAGTCCTCTATCTGCGCGAGCCGCTGATGATCGAAGGGCGGATCGTCGGGTCGGTGATCGTCGCGGATCGCGCCGAGCTCACTGGCGAGGTGGCCTGGGGTATGCGCGCCTCGAGTGGGCTCCGCCTCGTTCTCGGTCGTTCTGCAAGCGACACCCGGGTGGTGACCACCGAGGTTGCCCCGGGAGTCGTCATCGATGTCGGCTCGCAGGCTGTTGCAGCGGTAGACCGTAGGGGTCTCTTCAGCCTCGGCTGGCTGGTGCTGGTCGTCTGCGGGTTGGCCATGGCGCCACGCGCCGCGTGGGTCGCTGTTCTCGTCGGACTCTCGGTCGCGGCGGTGGCGTCAGGAAATCTCTCGGCGGCCGAGCAGACGATCCTCATTCTCTGCGGCGGTGCCGCGGTGGGCCGGCTCGGCCGAGAGCTGCCCCGTCCGTGGGCGCCGTTGCCGATTGTCGCCACCGTGTTCGCGGCGGTGGCCATCAGGCTGATCGGGCCGTTTCTCGGTGGAGAATCCTGGCTGCCCAACCATCTCCTCCGACCGGGTTGGGGTGGGGTCTGGATGGTCGCGCTGGCATGGGTCGCCACCGGATGGCCGTCCCTGGCCCGCGGGCGTTTCCCCCTCGAACGGAGGGTCCTGGCTGCGGTCGTCCTCGCCCTCCTCGGACTCGTCGTGGACGTGGTTTGGTACCCGATTCAAGCCCTTGGCGGAAGTTCTGACGAGGCAAATCGGGTGGTTCTGCCGCGAATGGCGGTGGATCTCGAAGGAATCCTTCCAACCGACCCCCTTCGCTGCAACCTCGACGATCTCGCCTCCGTCCTCGCCCGTCGATGGCGGCTTGATGAGTGGTCGACGCCCGCCCGACTCACCGTGGTCGGCGCGGACTCCTCGGAGCTTTCGAGTTGGGGAGATCTGTCGCCGGCGGGAGATCGCCAGAGACTCATTAGAGTATGGTCATTCGCCGGTACGAACGGCATTCAGATCGAACTCGACGTGGCCATCGAGCCGTGGAACTGGCTCGGGGACTGGGCCACCGGCGAGCCGCTGGAAGATGCGTGGAACTCTCCGGTGTGGTATGCCGTCCTGACCCGGTCGGGGTCGGTGGCAGCTTCGCTCCACTCCGAGATCAGAGATCTCGATCCTGTCGCGGCGGGCGAGGCCTATCACGCCGGCGCGGTGTGGGCGACCATCAAGTTGGGCGACGGTCATGCGCTCGCCCGGGTCGTGAGGAGAGGTGATTGGCTCGTGGCTGCGGTGGCCCACCCGCCGGCGCCGTCCGTGTGGGTGGTCCGGACGGCACTGGCTGTGGTCTGGGCGTTTCTCGGGTTTCTCCTGGCCCGGCCGCCGGTGGTGCGGCGCGAGCAGTTTGCCACCTTCGGCGGCCGCCTCCGGCTTCTCGTGGCCGGCGGGGTGGTGATCCCACTGGTGATCCTCACGCTGTTTCTGCAGCTCCGGTTGGGACGCGAGGAGGCGCGTTTGGAAGAGGTCCTCGGTCTCGACGCCCTCACGGCGGCCAGATACACCATCGAACATCTCGGCGACGGCGTTGTGGTCGACGACCAGCTCGCCGCTTGGTTGGCCCGGGGCTGGGGTGGGGAGGTCGTCTTCTTCGATCAGACCGTGGCCGTTGGAGTGTCGCGACCGGATTTGATGAGCGTCGGACGGTTGTCGCAGCTGCCTGCGGTGGAGGCATTTCCGGGATATCTCCTCGGGCGCACCGACACCGTGGTCTCACGGCGTCCCGGGTGGATCACCTCTGCAGGGGTTGTCACCGTCGAGGGGCGACCTGTCCTTCTCCACCTCTACCGCTCCGATCCGCTCCGAACCGGCGAGGCGCCGGATGCCGTTGACTGGTTGTTGACCGGAGCGCTCCTCGCGGCGTTGATCGCCCTGATTGCCACGAGCCGGATCGAAGGACGACTGAGTGCGTCGCTTCGCGATCTCGTGGATCTCGCGGGACGGCTGGTGCGAGGAGAACCCGTCGGCCCGGTTCGACGACCGAAGGAGACCGATCTCGCCGAGGTGCTCGATGCCGTTCGATCCATGAATGAAGAGGTCAGGCGGCGCGAGCTCAGCCTGAAACACCAGGAAGAGCTTCTTCGGATCACCCTGGCCAACCTCGCACCGGCGGTGATGGTGCTCGAGCCCGACGGGAACCTGAAATTCACCAACCCCAGCGCTCAGGCCCTGCTCGACGAGCATGGGGAGATGGTCCACGAACAGGTTCGGGAGTTGGCATCCGACATCAGCGATCCGGCGGGGGTTGGCGTGACCTCCCAGCCGATTCCGGGTCGCGATCTGACCTGGCGCCTCGGGGTGGCCAGAGTCCCGCTCCCGGATGGCCGGAGCGGTCTCGTGGCGGTCATCGATGATGTGACTGAAATCGTGCGGTTGGACCGGCTGCAGCAGCTCAACCAACTCGCTCGAATCGTCGCCCACGAGGTCAAGAACCCACTGACCCCGGTTCGCCTGTGGGTTCAGGAGCTCGATGAGGCGAGGCGGAGGCGAGATCCCGAGCTCGACCAGGTGCTCGAAGAGGCATGCCGAGAGATCGCGATTCAGGTCGAACGCCTCCAGGACACCGCAATTTCGTTCTCGAATCTCGTGGCGCTCGAGCATTGGCAGCCGGAGGCGGTCGATCTCGCGGACTCGGTGAGGTCCGTGACAAAGGGACTTGGTGTTCTCGAACGTCGAGGCGTCGTGGTGAGCCACGAGCTCCCGGGGCCGGCGGTTGCGGTGGTCACGGCGGATCGACAGTGGCTCAACAGGGCCCTGGCCAATCTCTTGCAGAACAGTCTCGACGCTCTTGGTGACCGTCCCGGCGAGATCCGGTTTGCGGTGACCGAGCGTGGGGGTCGAGCGGTTCTCGAGATCGAGGACAGCGGCGGTGGGGTGCCGCCGGATCAGCTCCAGGATCTGTTTTCGCCCCACTTCTCCACCACCGCGGCCGGCAGCGGGTTGGGGCTGGCCCTGGTCCACCAGGTTGTCACGCGGTGCCAGGGGAGGGTGGAAGCGGAGAATGGTCGACTCGGTTTGCGGATCCGCATCGAGCTGCCGGCGGCGAGAAATGAGTGATCGGTGGAAACGGCGGCCGCTTGATCCGATCACTCTCATGGGTCTGTGGATCGGCGTCATCGGGCGCCGCTTTTGTTACGATGACGGTATGAAGTGCGGGCTGGCCCTTTTCCTCGCCGCGGTCGTGACAGGGATGCTGTCACTCGTGGCGTGTACCGGGAGCGGCAGGGAGAACCTGAACCCGAAGGTGGCGCCGATCCCGAGGAAAACGGTGGTATGGCTGACCGAGGAGGGCGTTGACGCCGAAACGGCTGAGCGTCTGGCGGCGGTGGGTGTCGATCAGTTGGTCGTTCGACGTGGAACAATCCGCCTGTCCGGTGCGGCACCGGTGGTTCAGCTCCTTCGGTCCCCAACCGTCGAGGGACCGATCCCGGCCGCTGTCGCTCTCGAGGTTCATGGGCTGGGCTCGAGTGATCACGACCGGGCCGCCGCCGCGGTGTGGGCCGTCCTGGAAGCCGACTTCGGATCCCGCCTTCCCACGGAGTTGATCCTCGATCTGTCGGAGATCGGTGACGCCGCGAGCGGGTTTGTCTCAGAGCTCGCTCAACACTCCGGATTGGCGGTCGTCCCGGTGCTGACCGTGTCCCATGCCGGAACCGAGGCCGGTCGGGCGGTGGCCAAGGCCGCCCACCGGTGCATTGTGCCGGTCTTCGGTTCGCAGGACGATGATCTCCGCGGTCTCGGAGAGATGAAATCCCAACCGCTGGCGGTACGGTTGGCCGCCATCAAGGATCTTGGGATTCGGGTTCGATTGGCGGCAGCGTTGCGCCCGAAATGCGAACCCGACGTCGGCGGTTGGGCGGAAGACATCGACGCGTTGACCGCCGAGGATGCCGCCGAGATCAAACGAACCTCGACCCTCGATCGCAGCTTTCTGACCCGGTCCCCGCTGACCTGGGCGGGGCGTTCGTTCGGCGTCGGTCAGACAATCGCCGTGGCCTGGGTGGATGCGGCTCGACTCGGCTTGTTCCTGACCGAGTGCCACCGTGCGATCCTGCCCGAGATGGAAGGCTGGGATCTGGTTTCGTTGCCGCCCGAGGGGCCCAACCTCGGCCTCGATCGAGAGGAGCTCATCGGCTACCTCGGCGGGCAGGGTCCGGCGCCGACCGTAGAGGTCGATGTTCAACGCAGCAGGCAGAATTTGACCGTCCGGATCACCAACCCGAGTGTTTTTCGCAGCGCCATCACGAGCTTCAGCAACTGGGTTCAGATCGAGCTGGAATCCGGGGCCCTCGTAGCCACGTCTCGCGGCAGTTTCGACCGCGTGGTTCTCGGTGCGTTGGAGGACGGCGAGTGGCGAGCGAACCCGTTGGGCGGGCCGAACGCGGTTCGATTCGTCGAGACCTATCTCGCGCCGGGAGAAGTGCTCACAACGGGCACGATTCGCCTCCCCACGAGCCGGAGCAGGGTGAGGGTAAGGTGGCAGATCCAGCTGTCCGACGGAAGCTCGGTCACCGGCGCGGTGGAGTAGACGCGGAGGCGTACTCTGCAGTACGTTGAGCACCCGGAGATGAGAAATCACAGCTGGGCGCCGTGCATCGTCGGCCGCAGTAGGAAATTGGTGAGAAGGTCGGGCTAGGAAACTACAGCTCGAATCTTTTCGAGCGCGAAGGGATGGATCGGCCGGCCCTGGTCGTGGTACTTGCGTTCGAAGCCGGTTTCGGGGAGCCCGGCAAAGGCATCTTCGGGGTCGAGGGTCTCGAAGTTCCCAGCTCTCCGCAGCACCTCGGCGATGACCACGGCGTAGTCCTCGTGATCGGTCTTGACGAGGAGCCGGCCCCCGGGGACCAGCGCTTGGTTCATGGCCGCAACCACATCCGCCTTGATCAGACGACGTTTGTGATGACGTTTCTTGGGCCACGGGTCGGGGAAGAGAACATAGAGATTCTCCACCGAAGCCTCGTTGAGGAGTCGAAAGAGCAGGTCCTCGGCTGTCGTGCGAAGCAGCCGAACGTTGGCGATGCCGCGCCGGGCAGCCCGGTCACAACAGAGTCGGTGGTACTTGCCGGCCCTTTCTACCGCAAGGAAATCCCGCTCGGGGTTCGCCGCGGCGAGCTCGAGGATGAACCTGCCCTTGCCGGATCCGATCTCCACATCGACCGGCGCCGACCGGCCGAAGATCTCGGGCCACTGAAACGGCGCGGCGACCCTGTTGAGGTCGAGGTCGATCATGGTTATTGGGACGGCTCCTCGAGACCGAGGTGGACCATCTCGATGCCCAGCTCGTCGGCGAATCGAAGCACCTTGTCATCACGGTAGAACTCGCCGTAACAGACTCTCCGGATTCCCGCGTTGACGATGAGTTTGAAGCAGTTGAAGCACGGTGAGGCCGTTACGAAGATCTCGGCACCCTCGAGGCGGACCCCGTTGTGAGCGGCCTGAACCAGGGCGTTCGCCTCGGCGTGAACCGTCCGTATGCAGTGCTCGTTCTCCATCAGACAGCCCACCTCGGTGCAGTGTGGTGCACCACGGAGCGAGCCGTTGTAGCCGGTGGAGAGGACGGTCCTGTCACGCACGATGACCGCGCCTACGCTCTTGCGCGGGCACGTCGAACGCGTCGCCGCCTGGATGGCCAGATTCATGAAATAGCGTTCCCAGGAGACGCGCTTCATGGCTTCGCCGACGGTCAAATCAGCTCGCTGGACGCAAAGAAGAACGCATTCTCGATGGCCGCGTTCTCATCCGAGTCCGATCCGTGGATCGCGTTGCGCTCGATGGATTCGCCGTAGAGAGCGCGGATCGTCCCCGCGTCGGCCTCTTTGGGATTGGTGGCGCCCATGGTCTTTCGAAGGTGAGGCACCGCATCGTCGCGCTCCAACGACATGACCCAGACCGGTCCAGATGTCATATAGGCCACGAGATCGTTGTAGAACGGGCGCTCGGCGTGCACCGCATAAAAGGCCTTCGCCTGGTCGGCGCTGAGATGGGTCATCCGGGCCGCGACGATCCGAAAGCCCTCGCCCTCGAGATGAGCGATGATTTTGCCGACGTTGCCGTTCTCTACCGAATCGGGTTTGATGATCGTGAATGTGCGATGATGCATTTTGCCTCCGCGTCCCCGTATGGGATCGGCAGGGATGATACACGAGAATGTTCGAGTCTTCGAAAATCTGAAGGCGGCTTTGCAGGGGTGAAACAGGACTGCGAGCTCGATGGTTGGAGTCCCCTCACAGGTTCTGATTCGAATCTGTCTTTTTTGTGACGGCTTTGAAGTGGGGAATGCCGGCGGTTGGATCCAGACGATACAGTAGCTCGCGATCATATCCTCTGCAGAAGACCCTGTGGATTGGCGATGAGTTTTCCGGAGATATGTCTTAAATCATCAGATCTGAAGGTAGTTGCCAACAGATCTTTCGAGGTGGGGATGCGGCTTTTGTTGAGTTGTTGGACCGTCCTTGTACGCCTTGTCCCAAGATCGAACAGGTGATGCCCATCACTTTCGAGTCCCGACTGCCGCAAAACTGGCACCAACATTGCTACTAGGTCGGGTGATGGAGGC
>JARFRM010000252.1 GCA_029287235.1 Thermoanaerobaculales bacterium | reverse complement strand
GGTCCCGTTCTGAGATGCGGTATCCTTCATCCCTGCGGAAGGACCCTCGATGACCACCCCACGCGACCTCCTCATCGTCTTCGGCTCGGTCCAGCGCGTCATGCGCTCCGAGAAAGCCGCGCGTGAGCATGGTCTCGATGTGGACGCGGTCCCGGCGCCGCGCTCGGTGAGTTCGGAATGCGGCGTCGTGCTCGAGGCCAGATCTGCAGACGCCAACGCGCTTTCCGACATACTCGACACTCTGAAGCTCGTCCCGAAGGCGGTCTATCGCCGGCAGAGTGGAACCTGGACTCCCGGCACTCTCCGACCGACCGTCTCGATGGATGCGGTGAAGCTCACCCGGGGTTCGGCCTATGGCGGCTGCGGCGCGAAACTCTCCAAGGGGCTTCTCCACACCGTGCTCTGCGGTCTTCCGCGGCTCGAGTCCGACGATCTCATCGTCGGGATCGAATCGGCCGACGACGCCGGGGTCATGAAGGTCTCCGACGAGCTCGCCATTATCCACACCACCGACTTCTTCCCACCCATGGTGGACGACCCCTACACCTTCGGCCGGATCGCTGCGACCAACGCGCTGTCTGATGTCTGGGCCATGGGCGGCACCCCGCTCGCCGCCATGAACCTCGTGAGCTACCCGCTCAAGGAGCTGGGTCGCGACGCCCTCAAGGAAATCCTCCGCGGCGGGCTCGAGGCAATGGCCGAATCGGGCGCAGTGCTCGCCGGAGGCCACACGGTCGAAGGACAGGAGCTCCTCTACGGCCTCGCGGTCACAGGGACCGTCCATCCCGACAAGGTGTGGCGCAACGGCGGCGCACTTCCCGGAGACGCCCTGGTGCTTACCAAACCGCTCGGAACCGGGCTGGTGACCACCGCCGCAAAGGGGGAGATGGCCGAAGCCGACCACATCACCACCGCCATGCGATGGATGACGACCCTCAACAAGGACGCCGCCCTGGTCCTTCGCAACCTGGATCCGCACGCCGTCACCGATGTCACCGGATTCGGTCTCGCCGGCCACGCCGCCGAGATGGCCGAGGCCTCAGGCTGCGCCCTCGAGCTCGATCTCGAGGCCCTGCCGGCCATGCCCGGCGCTCTCGAAGCCGCGGCCACGGGTCTGGTGCCCGTTGGCGCCGGCAAGAACCGCACGAGCATCGCCGCGGTGCTCGAAATCGCCGACGGCGCCGATGAGCTCCGGGTCGATCTCGCCCTCGACCCCCAGACCTCGGGTGGCCTCCTCGCCGCGGTTTCTCCAGATGCCGCCGAGAGCCTCGTCCGCCGCCTCCCCGGCGCCGCCATCGTCGGGCGGGTCACCGACGGCGACGCGGGCGCGATCCGGTTGCTTTAGCGTTTTTCACCACAGAGACACAGAGACACGGAGGACGAGGCACTTCTTTGGTGGAGCGTTTCGGAGAGGAGCGCCCCATCTAATGAATATCTCTGTGTTTCTCTGTGTGTCGTTCTGTGTCTCTGTGGTTAGCCCGAACGCAGCCGCTCCAGCAGGATCCCCGCGGCGATGGCGACATTGAGGCTTTCGATCTCGCGGTCGATGGGCGTGTCGCCGGGGCCGGCGGCCCAGACCTCACCTCCCGATTCGCTCATCCGCTCCGCGACGCGGGCGGCGGTGGCGTCGCGCCGGATGAGTGAGCGGAAACGCTGTCCTTCGTTGGTGGCCCGGTTTGCCATTCCTCTAGAAATTTCCGTGTTTTCATATTTCTGCTATATTCTTTCTGAGGTGACACTACATGGAACTTCGGACACATCTCGGGAGCAACGGCAGGGTCGTCATTCCCGCATCGGCGCGGCGCGCCCTCGGGATCGAGCCGGGTGACGAGCTGATCCTCGTGGTCGAGGATGGGGAAATCCGTCTGTGCACCGCCAGGCAAGCGGCTCGAAAAGCCCAGGAGCTGGTCCGGCGATACAGCCGACCCGGGGAAAGCCTTGCCGACTCCTTAGTGGCGGAACGACGCGAAGAGGCGGCGAGTGAGTAAGGTCGTCCTCGATGCTTCGGCACTGCTCGCCCTGCTCCAGGACGAACCCGGCGGGGACCGGGTTCTCGAATCGCTTCCCGGCGCGTTCATCAGCTCGGTCAACCTCTCCGAGGTCGTGGCGAAGCTCGCCGAGCTGGGGATGCCGGAACCCGACATCCGCCTCGCACTGAGCCTCGGGTTGGAGGTCGTCCCATTCGACGAGGCTCTCGCCTTCTCTGCAGGAACCCTTCGAACCGTCACCCGTTCGGAGGGTCTCTCTCTCGGCGACCGCGCCTGTCTCGCCCTCGCGCTGTCCCGCTCTCTTCCCGCTCTCACGACCGATCGGGCCTGGCGGGACATCCACATTGACGTCGAGGTGGAGGTCATCCGACCGGACTGAGAGACGAGACTTCGGATCCTCTGCATCACCGACGGTTCGCCCGCGCCGGTGGATTCAAAACACCATGGTGTTGATGACGCACTCAAGTAGAAACACCATCTTGTTGAGTTCTCTTGATCGCTGTCACTGATCCCGCTCCGGTCCTCAACGCCGGCCTTCTGGGCCGCCTCCGTGAGTAGAGACGCCCAGAAGACCGGTGCCGCTGAACAGAGTCCAGCGCGCTCCCACAAGCAGGCTGGAAGCCTGCTCCACAACATCGCATCAACCTGGATGGGAGTGTCAATGTGGAGCACCCTGGCACCTGTGTTGTTGTGGAGCAGCCATCCTGGCTGCTCACCCGTGGCCGGCGACAGTCGTGTCACGGGATCAAGCCCGGAACGACTCGATCTCTGCGACAGCGCCCAACTCCCTTCCGGCAGACGTGCATGTCCGATGCCTTGCCAAGGTTTGTTCTGGGTTATTGCGATGGATGCGATGACTCAGCATTGCGATGGATCCGCGTGATCCGACTAGATCTGCGTTCATCCGTGTCCAAACCGATCGCGCTGCATACCGGCATGCTTCGAGACCAAGGCATCGCCTTGATGTCGCCACACTCTGTGTCTCTCTACCTCTTTAATTCTTTACGACCGCAGACGTTCGAGGAGGATCCCCGCGGCGACGGCGACGTTGAGGCTCTCGATCTCGCGATCGAGGGGGATGGTCACTTCGCCACCGGCGACGGCTCGGGCCTCGGGCGAGAGACCGGCGCCCTCGGCGCCGAGGAGCAACACCGTGGGTTGCGAGGGGTTCCAGCGGTCGATGGGGATCCCCGCGGGGCCGGCGGCCCAGACCTCGCCGCTCGACTCGCTCATCCGTTCAGCGACCCGGGCGGCCGGAACATCGCGAGAGACGGGCAGCCGAAAGACCGCGCCCGCCGAGCCGCGCACCGCGGCGTGGTGGAAGGGGTCTGCGCAGCCCGGCGAGAGCAGCACCGCGCGGGCGCCGAGGGCGGCGGCGGAGCGGACGATGGCGCCGAGGTTGCCGGGGTCCTGCACGGTGTCGAGCCAGAGGGCGACGCCCTCTCGGGCGGGCCACGGCGGTCGTCGCGGATCGGCGACGATGGCGAGCACCCCCTGCGGGTGGCGGGTCGGCGCAAGATCGTCGAGCACCGAGGCGTCGATGATGTACACCTCGCCGGCTGCGGCGACGATCTCGGGGTCGGGCTCGACGCCCTCAACGAGATAGAGTTCGAGCACCGGGACGTTCCAGCGGACGACATCGGCGAGGAGCCGCCGGCCGTCGACGATGACCTGGCCCTCGGGGCGGCGTTTGACCCTGCGTCGGAGATCCTTGAGCCGTGCGCCGTGTTTGCCGAGTTTTTCCATGGCGGTATCCTACAGCGGTCAGGAGCTAGAGGTTAGGAGTTAGGCGTTAGACGTTAGGCGTGAGGAGTTAGAAGGTAAGAAGGTGAGAAGGTCAGAAGGTCAGCGCTCGCGTTGCTCGCCGTGAGGAGTCAGGAAAGGAGACGCCTCGACAAAGCTGGACAGAAACCTCCTCACCAGTGAATTTTCAGCGAAGCGCAACAGCGAACTGCCTCACCAGCGGACACCGAGCGTAGCGAAGGTGCCTGCGTCCTCACCTTCTCACCTCCCCACCACAAACCTCTGGATTTCCAGCGACTTTATGAGATAATACCGGCCCGCTTTGGCCGGCTCCGGTCGGCAGAAGGGACCGCACACCATGAGTCTTTCTCTGATCGCCAAGAACATCGGCGAGTCGGCAACACTGAAGCTCAACGAGATTGCCGCGATCCTCCGAGCCAAGGGTGATCCCGTGATCCATCTCGGGGGCGGCGAGCCCAAGGGGAAGGCCCCGCTCGATGCGGTGCTCGCCGCGACCTCGGCGGTGGCCTCCGGCGAGGTCCGCTACACCCCACCCGACGGGACCCCTGAACTCAAGAAGGCCATCATCCGCTACACCGAGGAGTTCTACGGTTTCCGGCCGGCGCCGGAGAACGTGATGGCCTCGGGTGGAGCGAAACAGGCAATCATGACGGCGCTCCACGCCCTCATCGATCCCCAGGGCGAGGTCGTCTTCCCGGTGCCCTACTGGGTGAGCTACCCCGACATGGTCAAGATCGTCGGCGGCATCCCGGTGCCGGCGGAGCCCGAGGACGGTTCCTTCATCCCGCGGATCCAGGACATCGAGCAGATGGTCGGGTCCTATACCAAGCTGGTGATCATCAACAGCCCGAACAACCCGTCGGGCGCGGTCTACCCCGAGGACTTCATCGCCGATGTTGTGGACTTCTGCGAGCGACGCGGTCTGTGGCTGCTGATGGACGACATCTACCACCGTCTGGTCTTCGACGGCCGCAAGCCCATCAACCCCTACAGCTACGCCAAGGACCGCAGCGAGAACTCCAAGCTCATCCTCGTCAACGGGGTCTCCAAGCAGTACGCCATGACCGGTTTTCGGATCGGTTGGGCTGTGGGCAACCGCCGGCTCATCGAAGCCATGACCAACATCCAGGGCCACGAGACCTCGGGGCCGTCGGTCCTTCTCCAGCACGCCGCGGTCGGCGCCATCAACGGTCTCCAGTCGCCGGTGGAGGGTCTACGGGCGACGCTTGAAAACAACCGTAACGTCCTCGTGGCCGAGCTCGAGGCTTTTGAAGGCGTGATCATCGACAAGCCCGGCGGGACCTTCTACTCGTTCCCGGACTTCAGCACCTACGGTCGTGACTCGGTCGCCCTGTCCAAGTTCATCCTCGACAAGGTGCAGGTGCTGACGGTGCCGGGCAAGGAGTTCGGGATGGAAGGCCACCTGAGACTGAGCTTCTGCGGCTCCGTCAAGGAGATCACGGAAGGCATCGAACGCATCAAGTGGGCGTTGGACCCCAACTCGCCCAATGAGCTCTACATCGGAGAGCGCAAGCTGGTGAGGGACTGGACATGAGCAAGTATCTGAAGTTCGCCACGCCCGCAGCGGCCCAGGCCGGGGATCTCAAGAGCCGCTTCGGGATCGGCAACCACGGTCTCACCCACATCGACCGTGTCTACTGGAACCTGCCGGCGCCGGCGCTCTATGAAGAGGCCACCTTCCGCAACGAGGGTTCGATGGCCCACGGCGGCCCCTTCGTGGTCAATACAGGCAAGTGGTCGGCCCGAGCCGCCCAGGAGAAATACGTCGTCCGCGAGAACTCAACCGAAGACAAGATCTGGTGGGGCGAGTACAACCGCCCGTACAATCCCGAGCTCTTCGCGGCCCTCCATGCGCGGATCCAGGCATTTCTCCAGGACGAGGAGCTCTTTGTCCAGGACTGCTACGTCGGCGCCGATCCCAAGTACCGGATGCCGGTGCGGATCATCACCGAGTATGCCTGGCACTCGCTCTTCGCCCGCAACCTCTTCATCACTCCCCAGAACCAGGACGATTACCAGAGCCACGTCCCCGAGTTCACGGTCATCGTGGCGCCCTCGTTTCACTGCGATCCGCGGCTCGACGGCACCCGTTCATCGACGGCCATCATCCTCGATTTCTCCAAGCGGTTGGTGCTGATCTGTAACACCTCCTACGCCGGCGAGATCAAAAAGAGCCTCTTCACGGTGATGAACTTCCTTCTGCCGTTGCGCGAGGTGCTGGCCATGCACTGCTCGGCCAACGTCGGGGCCGATGGCGATGTGGCCCTCTTTTTCGGGCTTTCGGGCACCGGCAAGACCACGTTGTCGGCCGATTCCAACCGGCGGCTCATCGGTGACGACGAGCACGGCTGGTCCGATGGGGGCATCTTCAACTTCGAGGGCGGCTGCTATGCCAAGGTCATCCGGCTGTCGGCGGAGAACGAGCCCGAGATCTACGCCACTACCCGTCGCTTCGGCACCGTGTTGGAAAATGTGGTCCAGGACCGGACCTCGCGCAAGCTCGACCTCGACGACGATCGTTTCACCGAGAACACCCGCGCCGGCTACCCGCTGGAGTTCATCCCGAATGTGGTTCCCGAAGGGATGGTCAACTCGCATCCCAGGAATGTGGTGCTTCTGACCTGCGACGCCCAAGGGGTGCTGCCGCCCATCGCGCGGCTCGACCCCGAGCACGCGGTCTACCACTTCATGTCGGGCTACACCTCCAAGATCGCCGGGACCGAGATCGGTCTCGGGATCGAGCCCGAAATTGCCTTCTCGGCCTGCTTCGGCGCCCCCTTCATGGTCCACCACCCCTTTGTCTACGCCGACATGCTGCGCAAGAAGATGCTCAAGCACAACGCCACCTGCTGGCTGGTCAACACCGGCTGGGTCGGCGGTGGATGGAACGTGGGCAAGAGGATCTCCATTCGTCACACCCGCAACCTGCTCAACGCGGCGCTCGACGGCGAGCTCGATCAGGTGGAGTTCCGCAAGGACAAGCTCTTCGGTTTCGACGTGCCGCTGAGCTGTCCCGATGTACCCACCGATGTCCTCGACCCGTCGACATCATGGGGCAACAAGGACGAGTACTGGAAGCGTTACGACGCACTCGCGGCGCGCTACATCGAGAACTTCAAGCTCTATTCCGACGGCTGTCCCGAGGAGGTCGCCGGCGCGGGGCCGACGCGGTTGAAGTAGGCAATAAAGCTGTTAGCTTTTAGCCGTTAGCCGTTAGCCCCAATACTGTTCAGTTAGAGCCGTGGGCAGGCTGGAAGCCCGCCCCACAATGCTTCAAACCTTTGTGGTGCAGCCATCTTGGCTGCACGAAATCCCCTGCTCCCGGCTTTACTGAACACTATTGCCGTTAGCCCATCGCAAGTTCGGTCGGGGAAACGAATCGTACAAGGGCGGGGTTCATACCCGCCCTTGTTCTTTCTCGCCGGATTGATCGGCCATCCCCGTTACGGGGGCGAAGGAGAGGAAGAGGGCGACGAGGCAGAAGGCGGTGATCAATCCGCCGCCGAGCCCGAGGACCGTGCTCGGGATGGTCTCTCTGAGGATCTCGAAGCGCCACCCCAGGATCAAAGGACCGATAGCGGCAGCGAAGCCTGGCACCACCCACACCAGCAGGGTCAGAACCGAACGCAGGGGTTGTTTGATGGTCCCCCACAGACCCGCCGACCACGCCAAGACGGCCGACCGTCGGTGACCCTGGCCGAGCAACCATGCACCCCGTAGGACGGCCATCCAACAGAGAACCGCGGCCGCAAGACAAAGGACGATTCCTGTCTCCAAGTAGATGCCGAGACGTGAATCATCGGCAAGGTCCGCCGCGCGATCCTCGAGCTCGACAAACCCCAAGAAGATCATCGAATGAACGAGCCCGAGCACCACCACCGAGGTGAGACTCAGGCGGGCCCAGCGCCACCAGCCGAAGAGCCCGCGGCTGAGAACCTCCGCCAGCCGAACATCTCTCCGTCCGGAGTAGAAGAACCAGCGCACCAAACCGGCGTGCCAGAGCACCGTCCACGCCCAGAGGGCGAAACAACCCGAGAGAAACGCCAACGCCAACGAGGGCCAGATGGGCCGCAGGAGCTCGATGAGGATCAGCGCGGTCTCACCCTCCGGGAGATTGCCATCGGGGAGAGCTGCGAGGGCTCCTCCCACGGTGGTCCAGAACACAAGCCGTGCCGGGACGAAAACCAGCGCCGACACGAGGAAGACCAGACCGACGACACGCCACAGGACGACGGCTTTTCGAAAGCCGAAGGACCAGGAAGGGGCGGTTGGTTTCACTTCGGTTCCAGAGTTGAGATGGGCGGTCCTGCCGGATGAGATGCGCCGCGGGTTTTGATTTTCCGGACCGTGTGACAAGCGGAGGCGTACCCTTCTGTAGGTCCAGCAAAGGCACCCATGTCCGGAGCGCGAGAGACCGGTGAAAATCGCCGGCAAGAACCGCTCATCTCAGCTCCAGGGGACGGCGAGAAAACCCACGAGAGAAAAGGCGCCGTCGAGCCACCACAGCGCGTGTGGATCCGCACTTTCGTCCCGCCAATAGTTGTCCACACGCCGGGTCTCCAGAACCCAGTCGCCATCCGGGTCCACCACCACCTGACGCAACCTGACCTGAGATTCCACGGTCCAGCGGACCCACCGGTCGCGGGAGTCCCACGTACGGCGCTCACGCCGGTCGTCGGCCCACAGGAGCTCCACCTCCACCGGACCCACGAGATCCCCCCGGCGCCCGATCTCCACCGCGACCCGCCACAAGCCGTCCTTCTTCGAGCCCGAGTCCTCCTCATCGTCGCCCACTTTCCACTCTCCGTCATCCCAGACCATGCCATGGGCCGACTCGATCTCGTCGTGTCTCACCGCCAGCACCGCCCAGTCGGGTCGGCGGTCACCACGGATCACCGCGTCGAAGAACCAGTCGAGGTCCTCGCCCAGCGACCGCTCGAGCGAGGCCTGGAAATCGTGACCCGTCGGATGCCCGTCGCGGTGATCGGCGACATAGGCGCGCATGGCCTTGAGCAGCCGGTCTTCGCCGGAGAGCCCCTCGAGGGTCCGCATTGCGAGCGCCGGTTTGGCGTACGAGGCAAAGAAGGCATCCACGAGACGCCGCTGCTCCCAGTTCGGGCGATCCATCTTCACCGGGAGATCCTCAAAGCCGGCCCACGCCCGCTCCATCCCCCAGATCCGGGCGAATCGGATCTCGGGGATCAGCCCGTCGGTCACCATGTCGGAGACGCACCGGTTCTCCGCCCAGCTCGTCAACCCTTCGTCGAGCCAGGCCGCTTCGAACTCGTTTGACGCGAGCATCCCCTGAAAGTACTGATGGCCGACCTCGTGCACCGTGACCGTTTCGATGTTCTTTCGCCACGAGAACACCGGCGAGGCATCGAGCCGACTCGCCCCGGTTGTGATGAGGGTCGGGTACTCCATCCCGCCGGCCCCCTTGGCTCCCGGCGGCGGCGAGACCACCGTCAGCTGGGCGTGGGGGTAGGGGCCGAAATACAGCCCGAACCACGCCACGGCGAGCCGCGTCGCACGCATCATCCTGGGTATCAGCAGCCCCTGTGACTGCGGTACCAGAAAACGGATGGTCATTGGGGGCAGCTCGAGATCCGCCGCCCCCAGATCGAGCAGCTCTCCCGCCCGCTCGAGCCAGACCATCGGCACATGACGACCGGGATCGAAATCAACCTCGGAAACAGCCATCAGCTTGGGCGGCGCGGTGGTCCAGACAAAATCGTGGACGGCTCTCGCGTGAAACTCGACCACATCGCCGGTGCCGACGGGCTCACGTGAGATCTGCTCGCCGGTAGCGCCGATCACCCAGCCGCGGGGGATGGTCATGCGGACGCGGTAGTCACCGAAATCGGCGAAGAACTCGCTTGCTGCGTGGAACTGGTGACAGTTCCAGCCCGCCTCGCCCTCGAAGACACCGATCTTGGGAAACCACTGGGCCACCATGTGGAAGTCGCCGGAGAACCCGGTTCGGGCAACCACCCGGGGCAGTCCGGCCTCGAACTCGAGGTCGATCGAGATCGATTCACCGGGAAAGACCTGGCGCGGCAATACGACCCGCGCCACGGTGAAGTCGTTCTCGTTGCCGTCGTCGGGTCGCTCAAATCTCAGGCCCGGCATGAGATCGGTACCGTCGGGCAGGGCCATTCGGGTCAATCTCGTCCAACCCCAACCACCATCGAGGGTCCTGGACACACCGAGAGGATCCCGCGCGAGCTCGCGCATGAAGGTGCTTTCGGAGCTCGCGAAGGCATTCAGATAGAGGTGGAACCAGATCTCGGGAGCGGGGACACGGGTGGTGTTTCGCCAACGCACGGTCTGGGTGGCATCGAGGGTGTGGTTCTCGACATCGAGTGCAACCTCGATGTCGTAGTCGACGACATCGAGATCCCGGGCGGAAGCCGGCAGAACACAGACCACCGTCAGCACCGCAACGACCAAGAGGACATGTTTCACGGGACGAGTGTAGCCGAGGACGGGAAACTTCTGGCCATCGCGCGCGTTGATCATTACATTGGTGATTCAGATGCTGATTCGCTTCGCCCTCGTTCTCGTTTTGCTCGCCGCCACCCCGGTCGCGGCGGATGAGAGTGACAGCCAGAAGCAGTTCCAGCTCGATCTCGACAAGATCTCGCTCCGTCCCCAGGATCCGCGGACGCAGGCCCGGCTCGCACGGTGGAACGACGATCCCATGGCGCGGGTGGCGATGGCCATGGCATCGGAGCAGGCGCGGATGCTCGGCGGCCATCAACCCGGGGCGGGGCGCCCAAACTCCATGGTTTTCTCGGTTCGACTGCAAAAGGGTCTCGCCGCCGCGCTCATGGTCTCTTCTTCGGTGAGCGGAGTGGAGTTCTACGAACGACGAATGGCCGTCATCCGGTGGCCGTGGGAAGAGGAAGACGAGGCCAAGCCGGCAATGCCTCTCGACGAGCAGCTGACGG
>JARFRM010000236.1 GCA_029287235.1 Thermoanaerobaculales bacterium | reverse complement strand
ACGTCACCGTGCTGGCCATGGTCGTCGAGTGACGGCGATAGGTGCCATCGGTGCCATCGGCATCGGTGCGGCATCGGTGCCCATCGGTGCCAGGAGAAACAAAGCATCGGTGCCAGGAGAAACAAAGTTAACAAAGTTGCCGCCGCTAACCAGCTAGGTTGCGCTCACGCCAAACTGACAGCGCTCATTCAGACTCGGCGATTCAATACCCGCCGCCAACTATGTTAACTTTGTTTCTCCTGGCACCGTTTCCGTTTTGGTGGCACCCTTCGTGGCACCCTTCTGGGCGTCAGGGCGGCTAGGAATCTGCACCGCATAGAATTTGTGTCGCCGTTCATGGAATGGCCCATGGAAAACGGCCGTTCCTCACATGATGGATCAACTTCGCCCCCCATCTCCCGTTTCGATCCTCGGCGAAGCGCGGATCGTCGCCGAGTGGCTCGCGCTGCGCTTTTCGCTGCCGCTCGTCAAACGCACCGCGCCCCGCAGCTCCGGCGATCCCGTGCTGGTCGTGCCGGGTTTCGGAACCGACGATTCTTGGACCGCGAGCCTGCGCCGGTTCCTCGGCTCCCTCGGCTATGACGTCCGCGGATGGGGTCTCGGCAGGAACCACGGGCGGGTCCCCGAACTGATCCCCCGGCTCGCCGAACAAACCGCCGAGCTCGCAGGTGCGGGCGGCCGGCCGGTGCGGCTGATCGGCTGGAGCCTCGGCGGATACCTCGCGCGCGAGGTGGCGCGCGACCTAACCGATCTCGTGCACGAAGTGATCACCCTCGGTTCGCCGGTGGTGGGCGGACCCAAGTACACCGCGACCGCGCCGTGGTACGTCAGGAGGGGCTACGACCTCGACGAGATCGAGGCGGGCCTCGAGCAACGTGAATCCGTCCCGATCAGAGTGCCCATCCGCGCGGTCTACAGCCGATCCGACGGTGTGGTCTCGTGGCAGGCGTGCATCGATCATCGCAGTCCGAACGTGACCCACCACCCGGTCGTTTCGAGCCACCTTGGTCTGGTAGCGTCGCCGGCGGTCTTCCGAATCGTGGCCCGTTTGCTGGCGGATTCCGATTCCGGTTCCGAAGCGTGTCACTGATCGCCGGATGGATGCCCAAGCGCATCTCGTCTCGCATTGCAGGCCCGCGTGCGACCGCCGAGACGCAGTGCCGAACGGTGCCCAATTGATACACTCACTGGCGCATCATCGGGAGTCGTGCGCTGTTTCTGCAGTACCGCGCACCCGGCGCCGATTGAGCTCCGAGTACGGCGAGGTGAACAGACATGCGATCCACATCACCCGACTCCAAGGTCCTGCAGATCTTCGAGAGCCTCCGACAGGCAATGCTCTCCAATGACACCGAGACTCTTCGTTTCCACATCGCCGAGGACTATCGCGGTAGCGATGCCGGTGGGCGGATGCACGGCCGCGAAGAGTACCTCGCCGCCTATGGCCCCGGTGGGGTCTCGCTGACCAGGTTCGAGGTCTCAGACCTCCACACCGTGGCCTGGATCGACACGGTTCTGGTCTCGGGCATCGTCGAGCTGCGAGGGGCCTACCAGGACCAACAGTTCGAGCACCGGTCGCGTTTCCTCGATG
Organism: Thermoanaerobaculales bacterium; assembly: GCA_029287235.1. Taxonomy (GTDB): domain Bacteria; phylum Acidobacteriota; class Thermoanaerobaculia; order Thermoanaerobaculales; family Sulfomarinibacteraceae; genus JAHECW01. The sequence continues at coordinate 17,257 of JARFRM010000236.1, read as the reverse complement.
TCTATCGGCAGCGCGATTGGGCCTGGCAGCTGGTGGCGTCCAGCGTCACGGACATCGTCTGACCTCTCCGGACGGGTGCCATGATGACGGGTAAAACCCTTCACGATCTTCACAGTCATAAACAAGGTTGCCGTGAATGAGAAGGGCGGCACCGATCGAATGAGAAGATCGGCACCTATGATAAGCCAAATCGCCGGCACCGAAAAAGCCGATCGTCACGTTTGCCGCTGGAGATGCTGCCAGCTCTGCGAGCCTTGAATGTTGGGGTCGAACAGGGCGTCGTCGGCGACGATGTACTCGCCGAGGCCGTTCGTCCAGGCGTGGTCGAACCCTCCCGGCAGCTCGACACCGTGGTCCAGCGAAGGGTCAGCCCAGGTGTCCACGCCGCGGATGGCCTCGCTCATCCCCTGCCCCATCCGGTCGAACGCCTCCGACCGCGTCGCGTAGCCGTCCATGATCATGTCGCTGGTGCTCGAGATGTCGGCCGAAAGGTCCCCCAGCCCCTGGAACGAACGCCGCTGGCTGGCGGCCATCTGCGTCATGACCTGGGCGAAGGCCCGGCGCTCCGCCACGATCCGCTGGCGCTCCATCTGGCACACCTCGAGGAACTGGGGGTTCATTCGGAAGGATTTCACCGACGCCATGCACGAGGCACCCACGGTGTCCAACCTTCCCATCGCCGCCCTGAAGGCGTACAACGCCTCGGCGACCCAGAAGGTCCGCTCCTGGGTGCGCCTCCCGATCCCCAGATAGGTGGTGAGCGCAGAGGCGACGCAGAAGAGATCCTCTTCGTACCGCTGGCCGTCCAGCTCGTACCGGATCCTCATCCGCGCCCCGTCGGAAGTGGTGGCGCCGTTGTCCTCTCGCCCGTGCAGCGACTGCGCCAGGCCGGGCAGCCGCTCCTCCTCGACGACGTGGACCTCGACGTTGGGCGACGGGTAGGCGCCCGGTTTGAGGCTCTTGAGGTAGTCCCTCGCCCGCTCGACGTACGGCGTCACCTGACGGGCCCACTGCTGCAGGTTGGGGTCCTTGCCGAACGCCCGGCTGATGAGTTCGTCCCGCCTCTGGCCCTGCAACTGCGGGAAGTGGCCTCGGTACCTCGGCACCACCAGCTCCCGGAGGCAATCCAGAGCGCCCATGGGCATTCGCTGCTCCACACCGTCCAAGGGGAAGGGCCGCGTCGTCCAGCCGAGCTTCGCCATCGCGGACGTCATCGGGCTGGTCGTCCAGATGTTGCTGATGGTAGGCAGACACTCGATCTGCTCCGAACCCTCCGGGTTCCACGCTCGGAAAACCACCGTCGCCGGCACCGTCAGGCTGCCCCGCCACCACACCTGGCCGCGGAAACCCCAGTCGGCAGGGATGAGCCACTCAAACACCGGTACGCCGTACTTGCCATCCACACACACGGCTCGGCGCATGCGGACCCCCCATTGGTTCAAGGGGTCGGCCTCGTCGTCGGGGCCTCCGTCCACCGGAGGCATCCCGAGCCTGATGAGCGACGAGCCGCAGTAAGCGCAACTGATTCGCGTTCCAGCGGTCGGTGGGACCGAGGCCCCGCACTGCGGGCATCCATCGACGACAATGGCCATCGGGCCTCCCTTCCTCCTCCAGTATTTCTGCCAATGTAGGTCCACAGATCCCGGCTGTCGAGTTCGAACTCGATCGGTGCGATCTGGAACGTGGAATCAGGCTCGATGGCTGCGGTACGTTCGGGGTAGGAAAAAGCCACGATCCGTCAGCTGACTCATGTCCCCCGACTGGAGAAGGACTTCGGGAAGGGAGGCGGGCACGATGGCACGGAAGAACGAGAAACCCAAAGGCGTCGGTCGAAGAGAGTTCATCGCTGGTGCCAGCACGTTCGTCACCGGGGCCGCCTCGACTCTCAGGGATAGGAATTTCCTTTCGTTCAGTGCCGGCCTAAGCACGGGGCCGGGGCGCGTATTCGGGGCCCAGGATGGGCTCGTATGCCCCGAGCGGTCTCCTATTCGGCAGAAACCGACTGTCGGGAGGGTCCGTCCCGGTACAATGCGCTTCGAAACCCGACTCCGCGTCCGACCGCCGCCTCCATGAACGCATCCTGCACGGACGGCCGGAGCCGAATCGAACTCAGGAACCGGCGGGGAGGGTCGCCGCGCCCGGCGGGCCGCGAGGAGATCGCGTCTCCGCTTACGCGAGATGCCTCAGAATCGCGTCGACCGCGTCGTGCTCGGTGATGAACGCGATCACCTTCAGCTCCGAGCCGCAGGACGGGCACAGCTCTCGTGTTTTGCAGGAGAACGCGAGCAGGTATTCCTCGGCGCAGTCGGGACACCGGATCCGGACGAAGCCGTTCTCGAAAAGCCCGCAGTCAAGGTACCGCCGCACCTGCTCGTCGATGAAGCCGCGCCAAAACCCGCACCGGCGCTCGAGCTCGATCACTTCCACCGGCCCCTCACCTCGTCGAAGTGCGCCTCGAAGAGCCGGCAGAGGGGCGTCGCGCGGGGATTCCGGACCCGGTAACAAGTGTTGACGAGGGCTGTGGTCAAGGGGCGTCGGGCTCGATGACGATTCTCGGAAAGCGCTCTTTCGACCTGTCTGAAAACGGGCCGACGGGGACGTCGGCGTCACGCTCTCGCTCGCACCCGCATTGCGAGGGTTGGATGCGTGTCAGGTAAGGAGCTGTCGGCGCAACTCCGCAACTCCGGACCTTCCGGCACCCTTCCGGACACTTGGATTGAAAGCAGCCGAGATCTTGATGACCTGGCGGGGAACTTCCCCCTTTCGCAAGTCCGTGCAAAACCGAGCGGAAGAGTCCGGATCAAGGTCTCTGCTTGAAGTCTTCCTTGCGTAGCTGGTGCTTGGTCATGAGCTTGTTGAGTTGCCGCGGCGTAATGCCCGCCGCTTTCGCGGTGACGGAGATTTGGCCTCGATGGGCTTCGAGCTGCGTTTTCAGATACTCGAGTTCCGCGATCGACGCCGCCCGGGTTCTCGCCTCACAGAGTGGCTCGGAGAGGTCAGGCGTGAGCCGGGCGATCGTTCTCTTCGACCCGAACAACTCCTCGGGAAAGCTCGATGAGGTGAGAATCGGGGATTCCTCGAGGATGTACGCCCTTTCCATGAGGTTCTCGAGTTCGCGAATGTTCCCAGGCCAATCGTAGTTCAGCAGGGCTCGCATGACCGCCGGCTGAACTCCCTGGATCTCCTTCTGGTGGAAGATCCGCAGACGTTCCAGGAAAAGATCAACCAACACCGGAATGTCCTCACACCGGTTTCGCAACGGTGGGATCTCGATCGGAAATACGTTGAGCCGGTAGTAGAGATCCCGCCTGAAACTCCCAGCTTCCGCCAGTTCCTCCAGATCCATGTTGGTGGCCGTGAGGATGCGGACATCGACGTCGATTTCCCGTTCACCACCAACTCGTTGAATCGACCTTTCCTGGAGCACATTGAGTAGTTTCACCTGCATCGCCGGTGTGACGGTCGCGATTTCGTCCAGGAATAGAGTGCCTCCCGTTGCGATTTCGAACTTCCCGAGCCGCCGACGATCCGCGCCCGTAAAAGCTCCCCTTTCGTGGCCAAAAAGTTCGCTCTCGAGGAGGGTGTCCGGAATCGCTCCGCAATGAACGCTCACGAACTGCCGCTGTGCACGGGTGCTGTTCTGGTGAATGATCTTCGCCAGGAAGCTCTTGCCGGTTCCCGTCTCACCGGTGAGGAGGACCGTGGACCTCGTCGGCGCCACCTGTCTGATCTTGCGCAGCACGGCCTTCATGGAGTCCGCCCGACTCGAGATCGAACCGACGGTTTCGGTTTCGAGCGATCGGTTCCGGTGGTATCGAAGCTCCGAGTTGAGACGTTCACGACGCTCGATGCTTTCTCGGACCAGCCTCACCTCTTCACCCACGATGGGATACGTCAGGTACTCGCTGGCGCCTTCCCTGACGAATTCGATCGCCTCTCGAATTTGCGATTGCCTCGACATCACCACCAGGCGCGCGCCCGGGGCAATCTCTCGCAAGGTACCGAGAATTTCCGAGTGGCCGCTCCCTTCGGCGATCGACCGAAGCGCTTCGACATCGACAAACGCCGTTTCTACGAATCCGTGATCATCAACGAGTCTGCTGGAGGTCAGTGAATCGGCAACCCAGACGTCGATGTCGGCGTACGCCGTCCGGATGGCGTTCGCGGCATCCTTTTCTGTTGTGACCACCAAGATTCCATGCATCTGCCGACATCTCCCGTATTCGGGAGTTTAACCCGGTCTACCGCTTTGGACTCTGCAGGTCTTCGGAGCCCTTCTCATTCGATGGCCCCCGCCTCCCCCACGCAGTGCGCGGTCATCCCGTTTCCGGGCCATGGCGAATCGACGTTCAACCGACAGGAACAGGAGATTCCGATTTCTGCGCCGAATCGGAAGTGCGGGTTCGTCAATTCCGCCTGCCCCTGTTCAGTGGTTCTCCAGAACACCACACGCCGAGGTTCAAGACACCAGCCAATCCTGCTGGGTCCTTCGCGGATCTGCGAGGAGAGAGACCAAGCTGGCATGCAGGCTGCAAATGACCCAAGCGGCCACGGCCATCGACAAGGAGATCCCATCGATCAGACCTTGTTTCGTCCTCAGATTCGGCATGGCAATCCCAAGGAGGCCGATCTTCGTGAAACTCCACTCTCTCCGTACGTTTTGCTGGATCGCATTGGCCGTGGGGTCGGCGACTCTCGCGGGTGCTCTCGACGAGCTGACGACCCTTCGCCAGAGCCCCACACCATTTCCGGCCGACGCTTCGTCGGACAGGGAGCGGACGCCGTCGAACTCGGTCGATCGCGAGATCGACACGGAGCTGGAGCGAATTCAGGACGCTCTGGTGCAGTCGGAAGATTTCATCACGTCGATGGAAAAGGCCGCCATCGATCTCAAAGGCGGGGCCGATACGACACGGGAGCGAATCGCGGAGCTGGCGGTTTCCCTTCGTGATGTCGAACCCGCGAGCGAGCAGGCTGATCAACTGTACGAGTCGATCGTGGCGGAGCTTCAGACCGCACGCACCCGGCTCAACGAAGCGCTGGATACCTGGGGATCTCCGAGCGGAATGCACTCCTACTCGGCGGGATTCGAGCTCGACTCGGTCGATGTAGAACGATTTCAGGAGCGGATCGCCCACGGTCGGGAGCTCATGGCCCGGCTCGGGGTCAACGAGTCTACCGGCCGATCACTTGAAACGGTGCTGAGGTGGGACGCGGTCAAATACCGCGGCCGTCATGTGGAGCTCCTGAACGGCCTCCGCATCTCGAGTCTAAATACGTTGACACCGCTCAAGCGCCGTCTCGTGCTGGGCATCTCGCGAGAAGGGATCAAGCAGCTTGACCGCGAGGTCAACCACGCTTTGCTGATGGCTCGCCTCTACCGCGAAAAACGACTCAAACAGATTCGCGATGCCGGCGCGCTGAGCCGGGATCTCTTCGTCATCGGCTCCTTGACCTACGCCCTTGTGCGACTGGCCCTCGTCATCAGCGCGATTCTCCTGGTGCGATCGAGATGGCGAGAGTGGTCGGACCGGCTCCGGCGCAGACTGTTTCGAAGCGCGCGAACCGTCTCCCAGAAACGTCGCAACAACGCGTTGCTCGATACGTTGAGATCCATCGCTCCCTGGTTCCTGTACCTGGTCGCGGTGGTCGCAATCCGCTGGGCTTTGAAGACGTTCGTCACACTCCCGGAGTTCGACGTCGTCTACCAGGTGGCGGTGATCTACGGCCTCTACCGGCTGGCCATTGAACTTCTCGTCGCCCTTGTGGTCAGAATCGGACGCCACTACAAGCTGAGGATGGCAGCCGCCCGACAGGAAAAACTCCTCTCGACCGTTCGTTGGGTGATGCGCGTCGTCACACCCATCGTGCTGCTGCTTCTGGTGTCCGGCCGCGTCCTCGGTCGCGGCTATCTCTATCACCTCGTCACGATGTTCACATGGTTGGTCGCGGGTGCGGCGCTGATTGCCATCGTGTTCAGCTGGCGGCACATCACAGCCGAGGCGTTCCTCGAGGTTCAACCGACCGGCCGTCTCGCCCGGATGGTGAGGTCTTCCAATGGCCGCTGGTACGGTGTTCTCATCGCACCCGCCTGCTTCATGTGGATGGCGGGTCGCGCCGTTCTGGCCATCGCCCGCGATTTCGCACTTGGATTCGAACAGACCCGCCGCGGGCTCGCGTTCATCTTTCTCCGTCGCATCGAGAAACAGGCCGAGACACTGGGCTACGCCGAGGCTGACCTCGACAGCCTGGCTCCCTCCATTCTGGAGGCGTTCTCGGAAGAGGCGGTCTCTTCGGAGCAGTTGGTCGTCGACTTCTTCCCCGGACTCGATGAGTTTTCCAAAAGACTCGGCAACTGGCGCGACAACGGCACCCGAGGCGCGTATCTACTGACCGGCGAACGGGGCTGCGGCAAAACGACCTGGCTGGGCAAGATTGACGCCGGGGATCTGCCCAAAACCATCGTCTCGCTCGGTCGCCGGCCAAAGGACACCGACGAGCTGGCTTCGACGTTTGGCGAAGCGGTGTTCCCGAAGACGAAGGCAACTTGGACAATCGATGATCTTCAGAAATCCCTCGAAAACGGGCCGCGGAGGATCGTCGTCGTCGATCTCGCACAGCACCTGTTCCTCTCCACGGTCGGGGGCTACGACACCTTCGACGCCTTCGCCGACCTGATCGAACATACACACGACTCCGTGTTCTGGCTGTGCTCGATGAGTGGGCTCGCATGGCAGCGCCTACGGGCCGTTCGAGCTACACAAATCGTCTTCCGTGGCCATCAAGCCCTCGAAGGTTGGCCCGAAGACAGGGTGCGCGAGCTCATCCGAACCCGGGTCGCCGCCGCGGGGATTCGCCCGAACTACGGCGATCTCGTGGTGGACCGGATGGAAGGAGTTTCGGCGCAGGCGCGACTGATCGAATCCGAAGAAGGCTACACGCGGCTGCTGTGGGACTACTCGGACGGGAACCCCAGGGTGGCTCTGCACTTCTACCTGCGTTCCCTGGTCCCGGATTCCCCCACGTCGGCCAAGGTCCGGCTGTTCAAGGGGCCCCCGGTGGAGCAACTCGGGAGCTTTGACGAGGCTGCCCTTTTCTCCCTCGCCGCGATCGTGACCCACGAGAACGCCACCCTCGGCGAGACCGCCATGGTCACCGGGTTCTCCGAACGTCTCTGTCGAATCCACCTCGACCGCCTACTCGAGCTGGGCGCTCTGAGAATCGACGACGAGCGTTATCGCGTCACGACGTACTGGCATCGCGCTGCGATCCGGCTGCTGCGGCGAAGAAACCTCCTGATGGCCTGAGGGTGAACCATGGACAACACCGAGATCCTCCGATTCTTCAAACCCGGCGGTATTCCGTACGCGACGCTGATCATCATTCTGGCGATCGTCGTGTCTCGGTTGCTCAGCAACAGCCTGGTCCGGCTTGGCGAGCGGTTTCCGGACAAAAGGTTGCTGATTCACCAGATCGGATCTTTTCTTCGATTCTCGGTGTATCTGCTCAGCGGACTGGCCGCGGCCGCCTTTGTCCTCGACGTTTCCCGTGAGGTGCTGCTTGCCATCGGCGGAACGGTGGCGGTATCTATCGGTTTCGCCCTCAAGGACTATGTGGCATCCATCGTCGCCGGGTTGATCATCCTGGTGGACCGGCCGTTCCAAGTCGGCGATCGCGTCACGTTCGACGGCTACTATGGCGAGATCCGCAACATCGGATTACGATCGGTCCGCCTGATGAACCTCGACGACACCCAGGTCACCATTCCCAACAACAAGTTCCTGACCGACACGGTCGCATCCGGCAACGCCGGTGCGGTCGAGATGTTGATCCAGATGGACTTCTGGGTGGGCATCGACCAGGACGTGGCGCGGGCGAAGGAGATCGTCGGGGAGGCCCTCACATCGAGTCGATTCGTGGATCTCGAGTTTCCCTGGTCGGTCACCGTCAGCCAGCTGATTCAGGACAACTACTTCGCCATACGGCTCCGGGCCAAGGCCTATGTGCTGGACGTCCGGTTCGAAAAGGCATTCGAAACGGATGTTACGGAGCGGGTGCTTGCAGGATTCGCTGATGCCGGAGTTCAACCGCCGGCCATCCTCCACCGCAACTCCTAGTTGGGGGAAAGATGGGAACAGAGCCGAAAAGGCCATTGTCAGCAACGCTGATTCCGCCGCGCCTGGATGAAGAGCCAGAGGTTTCGACGGAGAGGAATTCAATCGGAAAGAGGGTCACGATGATCGATACGGTCCGCAAAGCCGGAAGTGGGATCCGGGTGATGGCGAACGTCGCACTGAGCCTTCTGGTTTTCTGCAACCAAACCGGCGCAAGCTCGGTAAAGGACGACTTCAAGAGCGGCGCACATCATGAGGCAAATGGGCAGCTCTTCAGGGCTGCCAAAGCATATCTCAGGGTTCTCCGACTGACACCTGCGGACGAGAAGGCCCGGACTGCTTTGGCGCGTGTCGGAGAACGAGCGATCGCCGGTCAACTCGCAGTCGCTGCAGTGCTCGAGACCGAGATGAAGTTCGACGAGGCCATCTCCGCGGTCGATGCAGCCCGGCGGCTGCGGGATCAGATGGTCTCCCTGAAGATCCAGCCCGATCAACAGGGCTCGATCGATGCGAGGAGGGAGCAGCTGGTGATACGCCGAGTGGAAGCACTCCTGACGGAGGCGGACCGGGCTCGGGCGGATCTCACCGAAAACCTGGTCGCCGAATCTGCCGCGGAGGCGACTCGTCTGCTGCCTTCCGCCGTTGACGTCGAACCCGCGGTCCCCGACCCGGCTACAATTCCGTTGGAACACTGATCGCACGACAGCGAATCATCACGATCGCACTGGGATGAAAGGAGGGTGTCATGTGGAGCGACACCTGGCTCGAGACAATCCACGGAGTTCTGGACGCGGTCAAGGGCAACCTTCCGACCATTGGAGCCGCCACGCTTCTGTTGCTCGCCGGATGGTTGCTTGCTCTTCTCAGCCGGAGATGGAGCCGGAAGCTGACCGAACGCCTCCTGGAACGGCTCGGCGCAAGCAGCTCCTTCTTCAGCAAGGCGGTCGAAGGCGGAGCCGCGCAGCTGAACACCCCCCGGATCGTGGCCGGGTTCGTCTTCTGGTTGGTCCTGCTCGTGTTCGCAGCTGCTGCGGTGGAGACCCTCGGCCTGCCGGTGATGACCGATCTTCTGAGCAGGGTCGTGGCCTATGCTCCCAACCTTCTGGCGGCGATCCTCATCATGCTCGGTGGCCTCATCGGCGCCAGGATCGTGCGTGGGGCGTCGCTCCGCGCGGCGGAGGCCGGCGGCATCGCCCACGCACGAGGGATCGCGACGGTGGCGGAAATCGTCGTCATCGTGCTTGTTGCGGTGATCGCCCTCGAGCAACTCGGAGTCAACGGACGCGTGCTCGAGTTGACCGTCGCGCTGACGGCCGGGTCTTCTCTCGCAGCGGTGGCGCTGGCATTCGGCCTCGGTGCACGGGCCTCGGTCGCGAACCTCATCGGAGCCCATTATGCGGCGCGCATCCTGATGATCGGTCAGGAGCTCATGATCGACGACACCAGGGGAACGGTGATCGAGTTGACCCCGACGGCAGTGGTGTTGGAGACCGACCAGGGCCGAGTGGTCGTGCCCGCGCAGCGTTTCCACGACGCCAACGCGGTCACCCTCTTCGAGGGAGGCTGAGGTGGAGGCGGCACAAACTTTGGCGGCGAGTTACGCCTCGCGGTTTCCGGCCGACACCGCCCGCCGTCTCGAGACCATCGCGGGATCGGAGGTGGGGTCGTTCCTGGCCGACCTTGCACCGGAAATTGCCGTTGCCGTCATCGCACGGATGCTCCCGTCCACGGTGGCGGCGGCCTTCAACACGATGGACTCGGAGGAGCTGGCACCGATCCTCGAAGTGCTTCCCGACTCCCGATGTGTTCTCGTCCTGCGATCGCTCGAAAAGGACCAGCGGGCGGCCGTGGTCCGTCTTCTCCCGGCCGCGACCGCCCCAAAGATCGAGCGACTCCTGCGATCACCGCGGGGCTCGGCGGGGATGCTTGCCGAGCCCGCTCAGGCCGTGCTTTCCCCCGAGATGAGCGTCAACGAGGCCCGAGACGTCGCCAGTGGAACGGCCGGGCCCTACGTCTATGTCGTCGATGACGATCACCGGCTCGTCGGTGTGATCCACCGCAAAGAGCTGGCTTCCGGTGATTCTCGAGCGCGGATCGGAAGCCTCATGTCCGGGCAGGTCATCCGCTTGCCCTCGGCTGCTCCGTTCTCGGCAGTCCGCAACCATCCCGCGTGGAAAGACCTCCACGAGCTTCCGGTCGTCGATGGATCCGGGGTGCTCGTTGGTGTGGTTCGCCACCGAAGCGTTCGCTACTCAGAACAAACCCACCGGGAGGCGCCGATTTCTCCCCGTCCAGGTCTCGCCACGTTTCTGGAGCTCGGAGAACTCTACTGGGGTGGACTGACATCCGTGGTCGCAGCCATGGCGGGTCGTCCAACCACTCAAGCAGCCACGGAGGTCCAGCATGACCGCTGAGCTTTCCTCCGCCGTTGATGCGCTCGCCGAGGATTTCGTTCGGCGCTACCCGAAGGAGGCGGCCGCGGAGGTCGAGTCCCTCCCCCTGGATCAGCTTGTCGAATTCCTCAACGCCCAGACCGACGAGACCATTGCCGCGCTCCTCTGCACCATGCGGCCCGAGGTGGCCGCGGACGCGATTCTCGCCACCGACGACCCGCACCGCGTGCGATGGCTGACAGCCTTGCGGACCTCACGTACGGCGGTCATTCTGAGCCGCCTCGACGTCGACACACGCGCCGAGATCCTGGCTGGAGTCAACCCGTCCATCGCACGCGAGGTCGAGGAGATCCTGGGCTTTCCGCCCGAAACGGCCGGCTCGATCATGGACACCCTGGTCAGCCATTTCAGAATGGACGCCACGGCCGACCAGGCCCTCATTCAGCTGCGAAATCTCCGCCACATGCGGATCGGCAGCCTTCATCTCGTGGACCACGATGGAGTATACGTCGGTTCGGTCAGAATCCAGGATCTTGCCCTGGCCGACCCGGAGCAGAAGCTCCGGGAGCTGATGACGACCGCGCCGATCAGCGTCCAGGCCACGGCGCCGACGACCGAGGTCTTGGATCTCCTTGCGAACTTCCGCCTTCCCGCCATACCCGTTGTCGATTTCGAGGGTCACCTCATCGGGGTCATCCGCCACAACGCGCTGCTGGCAGCGGTTGAAGCCGAGGCCTCCGCCGACATCCAGGCGATGGTCGGAGCGAGTCGTGACGAACGCGCTCTTTCGCCGGTTGGCTTCGCGGTCAAGAAGCGTCTGCCCTGGTTGAACATCAATCTCCTGACCGCATTCCTGGCCTCGTTTGTCGTCGGTCTTTTCGAAGACACCATCGCCACCTTCACCGCCCTGGCGGTCCTGTTGCCGGTGGTGGCGGGCCAGTCGGGCAACACCGGCGCCCAGGCGTTGGCCGTGACCATGCGCGGCCTCGCATTGCGCGAGATCCGCGTTCGCGGAGACTCCGCGCGGGTCGCGCTCAAGGAGACCTTCGTCGCGGCGATCAACGGTATCGCCATCGCCATCGTCACGGCAGGCGCGGTTTTCCTCTGGAGCAGATCGGCCGGTCTGGCCGCGGTGATCGGGGTGGCGATGGTGATCTCGATGGCCATCGCCGGCCTTGCAGGCGCGACGATCCCGATGATTCTGACCGTGCTCGGTCAGGATCCCGCCCAGGCATCGTCCATCGTCCTGACCACGGTGACGGACGTGGCAGGGTTCCTCAGCTTCCTCGGGCTGGCGACCCTGTTCATCAACATGCTGTGAGCGCGTCCGATGACAGCCAACCCATTCAACATGCCCGCAAGCTCTGGCAACGGCTTTCGAGTCGCGAAGGGCGGAGGAGATTGAGATGACTCAAGGTCATGAGCTTTCCATGGGGACCATCGGCTGGCGCCTCGCGGTGACGCTGGGGTTTGTGCTGCTCAACGGGTTCTTTGTGGCCGCGGAGTTCGCGCTCGTCAAGGTGCGCGGCACGCGCATCGAGTTCCTGGCGGCCCAGGGAAGCGGCTCGGCCCGCGCAACCCAACACATCATGGGCCACCTCGATCTCTATCTCTCGGCCTGTCAGTTCGGCATCACGGTCGCCAGTCTGATACTGGGCTGGCTCGCCGAGCCGGCGGTAGCGACACTGATTCTGGCCCTGGCCGATCTCGCCGGTCTCGAAATCGTCCAGGGGCCGATTCTGCACGGGATCGCCCTGGCCATCGCGCTGACCGTCGTCACGGTGCTGCACATGACCCTCGGTGAGCAGGCCCCCAAGATCTGGGCCATCCACAACCCCGAGACGACCGCCCTGGCAGTGTCCTATCCGCTCCGAGCCTTCACCTTCATCTTCCGGCCCCTGGTCGGCACCATCAACTGGATTTCAAACGCCATGCTCCGGGTTGCCGGAATCCGGTCCCCGGGACACCACGATGCGTCGTTCACCGCCGAGGAACTGCGGGAAGTGCTCCTCGCCTCCGCCCAGGACGGCCACATCACCGCCCGCCAGCGCGCCTTTGCGGAGAACGTGCTGAGCTTCATCAACCTCGAGGTCCGGCACATCCTCGTTCCGCGAGTCGAGGTTCAGCACCTCGTGGTGGGAACGAGCGAGGCGGAGGTCCTCGCCACCATCCGCTCGAGCCAACACTCCCGGTTTCCCCTGTGCAAGGGCGACCTCGACTCGACGGTCGGGATCATCCACGCCAAGGATGTTCTGAAGGCCCTCGGCGATCAACGTCCGCTCGATCTGGAAGCCATCGCCCGGATCCCGGCTTTCGTGCCCGACACCCAACCCCTCGGCCGGATGGTGGTCGAGATGCAACGCAGCCGAAGTCCCGTCGCCGTGGTGATTGACGACCACGGCACCGCCATCGGGCTCGCCTTCCTGGAGAATGCGATCGAGGAGATCGTCGGCCCCATTCAAGACGAGTTCGACAACGAAGAACCGGCGGTGATTTCGGACGGGCCCAACGCCTTCATCGTGCATGGCGATCTGGCCATGCCCGAGACCATCAACGCGCTCAATCTCGATGTCACCGAAGAGGACGACACGGTCGCCGGACACGTCGTCGCGCTGCTCAAACGGCTGCCCAAAACCGGCGATGAGGTCGAAATCGGGCGCTACAGGGTCACGGTGACCGAGGTGGTGCGCCATCGGATCGTGACTCTTCGCTTCGAGGAGCGAGCGGAAAAATCAGAGGCCGAGAAGGAGGAATGAGCGGTCAGTCGGTCGGTTCGACGACGGTGATATTCGCCGCCAGGTCCTCCCGGACCCGCTCGTGCAGGCTGTCCTCCAAATGATCGGCGTTTTGCTCGATGGCTCGCTGCGCGCGTTTCGTCATCTTGCCGACGTGACACACCGGTTCGCCCGGGCTGACCGCCGGCAGCGTCGTCATTCCCAGGACGACTCCGTTGAACGGTGACGTCAGGACGTTCTGTTCCCGGCCCAACAGGCTGGTGTTGGACGCCAGCGGCTGTTCGTTTTCGACGATCTCTCCCGGAGCGACGTGGAACTGAAGAAACCCGCCGCGCTCGGCCCGAACCCATTTGGTCTTCTTGACGGTGATCTGGTGTCTCGGCCGGCTCGGCTCCTCGTCGAGCATCTTCAGCTCGATGAGCACGTTCTTCACACCCTGCACTGCGCACTCGACGATGGTCGGCTCGACCTTCCACACCTCACCCCCTTCGAGCACGATGGTCGGGCAGCCTGCGGCGCAGGCAGCGGGGCGAAGCCCCTTCTTCGGTCCCTTGCCGTCGAGGATGAGCTCGGTTCCGAAGGCCTCGGCGATCCGTCGTACCTTCGGATTTGACATGTCGGCGCGGACCGTCGGCACGTTGGTCCGTCGGACGGCCGCGGTGTGAAGATCGATCCCATAGTCGGAGCGCACGACGATCTCGTTGAAGATTGAAAATGCCAGCCGACTCGCCAGGCTGCCGGTCTCGAGACCCGGGAAACACCGATTGAGATCCCGGCGGTCCGGCAGGTATCTCGAGTGGCGTTCAAAACCCGGTAGATTCAGGACCGGGACGAGGATCACCGAACCGGATTGAAGCTGAAAGGTCTCGTCCTGAACCAGATCTCGAACCGCCCCGGTCCCATTGATCTCGTCGCCGTGGAGCGCCGCCGTGACGAACACAACCGGCCCGTCCAAACGACCACGCCGCACGTGCAACGGGATCCTGATCGACGTTCCGCTGGAGCTTTCTCCGACCTCGAGCTCGAGGTCGCGGCTCTCCCCCGGTTTGATGGATTCGCCTCCCCATTGATCAATTGTGTTTCGCTTGTCGGATGAGCGACTCATGAGAGCTCCGATCGGGGGTCAATCATCTTCACGCGGGGTCCAGTCAGGCCCCCGTTCGTCAACACCCGCACCGGCGGATGGGTCGTCCTTCCTCTCGGTCGCCGGCGGCAGATTCTCCGGGATCAGGGTCTCGGTCTTGGGCTTGCGTCTCTTCCGTGTCTTTTCGGGGACCATCCCCCGCATCGAGTCCAGTCTGCCGAAGCACAGGAGGCGATCACCGGGCTCCAGAACCCGATCCGATCGTGGATTCGGGACCACCCTGGCGTCCCGATACAGGGTCAGGACGTTGATGTCCTGATCCCTCAGCCCCGATTCCCTGATCTCCTTGCCCACGTACTCGGAGCCCTCAGGGATGTGGATCTCGGCGACGCCGAAACCGCGGCTGACCGTCAGGCGCTGGCGGATGTCGATCTCGGGAAAGTCGACCTGGGCCGCAATGTAGTCGGTGATCGCTCCGGCGACGTCGAGCTGGGTGCAGGTTTCGATCCCCTCGAGCCCGGGTGACGAGTTCACCTCGAGAATCTGCGGGCCGTGCTTGCCTTCGAGCATATCGACACCCGCGACTCGCAAACCCATGATCTGAGCGGCCCGGATCGCCGTCGCGCTGTATTCATCGTCCAGCTCCAGGGGCTCGGTCAGCCCGCCGCGATGAACGTTGCTGCGGAACTCCTGCCCTTGAGCGACCCGTCGCATGGCTGCGACGACCTGATCACCGACGACAAACGCACGGATGTCCCGGCCCTTGCTTTCGGCCACGAATCTCTGCACGAGGACGTTCTGCTTGGTGCTCTGGAGGGTTTCGATGATCGCCTCGGCGATCTTGGCCGAATCGGCGAGGATCACACCGACGCCCTGGGTTCCCTCCAGGAGCTTGATGATGACCGGAGCGCCGCCGACTCGTTCGATCGCCGGCAGCACATCCTTCTTGTCCCGAACAAAGGTGGTCGGCGGCATACCGATCTTGTGGCGGCTCAGGATCTGCAGGCTCCGCAGCTTGTCCCGCGAGTTCGAGATCCCCGCGGAGGTGTTGGCGCAATAGACATCCATCTGTTCGAACTGACGGACGACGGCAGTGCCGAAGAAGGTAATCGACGCGCCGATGCGGGGCAGAACGGCATCGTAGTGGCTGAGCTCCTTCGATCTGAAGTTGAGGCTCGGCCGGCCTTCCTCGAGATCGATGGAGAATCTGAGCGTGTTGAGCACCTTGGCCTTGTGTCCCCGATCGATGGCCGCTTCACGCAGCCGTCGACTGCTGTAACAGTGGCGGTTGCACGATAGAATCGCGAGCTTCATCTATTCCTCCTCCCGGGAGCGCTCCCGGGTTCGACGTTTGAGCTGTGCAGGGGTTTTCTTGTTTCGTTTGCGGGGCTTCTTCTTTCGTTTCGTCGTCGGCTTGCCGCCGTAGAACGACCGGCCGGCATCGACCAGAAACCTCCCGCGAATCGCCTCGCGACCGAGCAGCATGCGAAAGCCCATCTCATCGCGGTTGGCCAGCGTCAACTCGATGGGCCAGCTTTGACCGAGGATCCGGATCTCGGTGAGGATCACCGGTCGCCGACTTTTCTGGCCGCTCGAACTCCTGACGTTTCGGTACTCCAGAACCTGCGCCTCGGCCTCGACGCCGAACTCCCGGTTCCGTTGGATCGGGTGGACCCGAAACCTCACCCACACTTCGTCACCCTTGCGAAACTCCTCCCCTCCAGAGGCGTGGAGCGAAGACGAGCGGGCGCCGGTGTCGATCTTTGGTTTGATGTAGGCGATACCGAGCTGCGGAAGGGCAACCCACTCTCGCCAGCCGATGACCTGCTTGTCTTTATTGGACACCCGAACGTGCTTGGACTTCAGCATCACTCCCGGCCTTTCCTATCGCTGCCGACGACGTGGACGGGAAACGGATCGGTGACACTCCCGGTGTACAAGGACCGGTGTGGGAAGGGAATCTCGATGCCCTCACGGTCGAAGGTCTTCTTGATCTCCAACCGGATGGCGTTCCGCACATCGACGATGTTCTCCTTGGCGGTCCACACACACAGGCGGAGGTCCAGCGCCGAGTCCCCATAGCCGTCGAAGAAGAACTGGGGTTTGGGATCGTCAAGCACGAGGGGATGCCGATCGGCAAGCTCGAACAGGATCGTTTTCACCCGGTCCACATCCTCCTTGTACGCAACGCCGACGTTGATGTCGGCTCGGCGTATCGGAAATCGAGTGAGATTCGTGAGACGGCTCTTGATGATGGATTCGTTGGGGATCCGCACCATCGTGTTGTCGAAAAGCCGGA
Source organism: Thermoanaerobaculales bacterium (assembly GCA_029287235.1). Taxonomy (GTDB): domain Bacteria; phylum Acidobacteriota; class Thermoanaerobaculia; order Thermoanaerobaculales; family Sulfomarinibacteraceae; genus JAHECW01. Next base: position 632 of record JARFRM010000236.1, on the reverse strand, counting down.
TTCTGACCGCAAGCAGATCGATGGCCAGGACGGTGCCGACGACATCGTCGATCTGGATCCAGTCATCAACGACGAACGGCTGCTCCGCCATCAGAAAGAGGCCGCTGACCAGATTCGATGCGGATGTCTGGGAAGCAAAACCGATGGCGATTGTGAGGATTCCGGCGGCGCCGAGCAGGACGCTGAGATCGACCCCGAGCTGACCGAGGAAGGAGATCAGCACCAGGCCCATCACGCCGTAGAAGCTCAGACGCTTCGCCAGCATCGTATGTTGCGGATTCACCCGTTTCTGCAGCGCCTTGCCGATTCCACGCGCAGCCAGCCTGGCAACCACGAAACCCAGGATCAGGGTGGCGCCGGCCTGGACAAGCGACAGGATCCGCTCGGTTGAAACGAGTTCCTCGTAGCCGGCGATGGTTGACCAATCCACAGCCCACCTCCTATTGCAGAATGCCCGCGAAGGCTCGGGTCAACAGGCCACGCTGCGATGGTGAGCGCGGTGCGGCGGCAAGCGTCGCATCCGGCGCCTCATCCGGCGGACCCTGGTCGAATCGGACCGCAGCCGGCTCGTTTTCTCCATGACGTTCGAGGGTCACCCCCTCGGTCCAGTAGCGACCCTTTGCGGTCACAAA